>JAKCCX010000104.1 GCA_021838715.1 Pseudomonadota bacterium
GGTCGCCTGACCGAGGCGCGCCGCAGGGCTTCGGCGCGTTCGGACGGATACAAGAATTTTGAACTGAGGGACAACATGGCAAACGGACAAATCGTTCAGTGCATCGGCGCGGTGGTCGACATCGAGTTTCCGCGCGACGCGATGCCGCACGTATACGACGCGGTGGTGCTGGAGACCGACGAAGGCAACCAGATCGTCGAGCAGGGTTTGACCTTCGAGGTGCAGCAGCACCTGGGCGACGGCGTGGTGCGCGCGATCGCCATGGGGTCGAGCGACGGCCTGCGCCGCGGCATGAAGGTTCGCGGCACGGGCGGCGGCATCAAGGTGCCGGTCGGTCCCGCGACGCTGGGCCGCATCATGGACGTGCTCGGCCGGCCGATCGACGAAGTCGGCCCGATCCAGACCGAAGAGCGCCGCGAGATCCACCAGGACGCGCCGGCGTTTGACGAGCTCGCGCCGTCCGTCGAACTGCTCGAAACGGGGATCAAGGTCATCGACCTCGTATGCCCGTTCGCCAAGGGCGGCAAGATCGGTCTGTTCGGCGGCGCCGGCGTCGGCAAGACCGTGAACATGCTCGAGCTGATCAACAACATCGCGACCCAGCACTCCGGTCTTTCGGTGTTTGCCGGCGTGGGCGAGCGGACCCGCGAAGGCAACGACTTCTATCACGAGATGATCGATGCCGGCGTCGTCAAGCCCGACAATCTGCCGGAATCCAAGGTGGCGATGGTGTTCGGCCAGATGAACGAGCCCCCGGGCAACCGTCTGCGCGTCGGCCTGACCGGCCTGACGATGGCCGAGCGCTTCCGCGACGAAGGCCGCGACGTGCTGTTCTTCGTCGACAACATCTACCGCTACACGCTGGCCGGCACCGAAGTGTCGGCGCTGCTGGGCCGGATGCCGTCCGCGGTGGGTTATCAGCCGACCCTCGCGGAAGAAATGGGCAAGCTGCAGGAGCGCATCGTTTCGACCAAGACCGGCTCGATCACGTCGGTCCAGGCCGTGTACGTGCCTGCGGACGACCTGACCGACCCGAGCCCGGCAACGACCTTCCTGCACCTCGATGCGACCGTCGTGCTGTCGCGCGACATCGCCGCGCTGGGGATCTACCCCGCCGTCGATCCGCTCGACTCGACCTCGCGCCAGGTCGACCCGCTGATCATCGGCGACGAGCACTACACCACCGCCCGCCGCGTGCAGGCGACGCTGCAGCGCTACAAGGAGCTGCGCGACATCATCGCGATTCTCGGCATGGACGAACTGTCGCCCGAGGACAAGCTCGCGGTGTCGCGCGCGCGCAAGATCCAGCGCTTCCTGTCGCAGCCGTTCCACGTTGCCGAAGTGTTCACGGGCGCGCCCGGCAAGTACGTGCCGCTCAAGGAAACCATCCGCGGCTTCAAGATGCTGGTCGACGGCGAGTGCGACGCGCTGCCCGAGCAGGCGTTCTACATGGTCGGCACGATCGACGAAGCCTTCGAGAAGGCCAAGACGCTGAAGTAATCGGCGGAGAAGGAACCCCCGCATGGCCACCATTCATGTCGACGTCGTCAGCGCCGAAGAGCTGATCTTCTCCGGGCAGGCGGAGTTCGTCGTGCTGCCCGGCGAAGACGGCGAACTTGGCGTATATCCCCGCCATGTGCCGCTGATCACGCGCATCAAACCCGGTGTCGTCCGCATCCACACGATCGGCGGCACCGACGAGCGCATCTTCGTCGCCGGCGGCATCCTGGAAGTGCAACCGACCATCGTGACGGTGCTCGCCGATACGGCGATCCGCGCGAAGGATCTGGACGAAGCCAAGGCGATCGAGGCGCTCAAGCGGGCCGAAGAGATTCACCGCGCGGCGCTGGACAAGCTCGACATCGCCAAGGTCGAAGCCGAAATCGCATTGCTGACGGCCCAACTGGCCGCAGTCCGCAACTACAAGGCCAGCGCTCCCGGCGGAGCGGGGTCGATCCGCTAGTTCGGAAGGAGGCCGGGGCGTCTCGCGCCCCGCCGCTCCATCCGGAGATTGCCGGGCGGGATGATCCGCCGTGGCGCTACCCGCCGAACGTCGGCTGCGCCACCGTCCCCCGGATGGTGACGCGGACGGGCGCCTGCGCGCGCATCGCATCGATCAGGTCGGCAAAGAGGCTTCCGGAGAGCCTGCGGTTGCCCGTCACCGTCACCTCGCCGACCACCGCCAGCGCACCCGCCCGCAGGCGAATGTCGCGCAGCGCAACGCCGTCGCGCCCGATGTCCAGGGATGCCGTTCCCGAACGGAACGGCGTCGACCCCCCGGATCCCTCGATACCGCCCGGATGGGTCGCGGCGTATCCGAGGTCGACGCCGTTCAGCGTGCCGTCCTGCATTGCCACGCGGCCGGTAAAGGAAAGATCGGCGAATGCGTTGGCGACGGTGTCGCCCCGCCCCGCGAGTCGTCCGGAAATCAGGGCCGTTCCCGCCAGCAGCGGCGGCGCACCGCCATCGGCGGCGTCGGAACCCGCCGGATCTCCGAGCACGGCGGCGACATCCATCTGACCGGAATCGACCGCGCCGCGGAGCGCCCAGCCGGTTGCGTCCCGCTGCACCACTGCGTGCGCGCGCAGCCCGCCGCGCCGATCGGTGATCACCAGCGAGTCGAGGACGATCCGGTCGCGTTCCACCGTTCCCCGGCCGCGCACGCGGTCGAATGTCTCGCGCGGCACGGTGGGCAGCGGCGCCCCCGTCTCATCCAGTTGAAAGGAGATCGCCTCGGCCGCTCCGCCGGCAGCGGACTGCCCCGCCGGCGAAAGCGTCAGCTGCACAGAACCCGAGCCCGCCGACCGGGTCAGCGTGACGCGGTCGAACCCGCCCCCGGGACTGCGGTCGGTCACCATCGTCCACGGTGCGGCCCCGCCCGGAATCGTGTCCGCCAATGCCAGCGCCGCGCAGCGCAGCGCACCGACATCATCGGGGAGCGCCGCGCGCAGACGCGGCAACAGGCCAAGCAGGAAGCGCGCCTGCGCGGGATTCAGACTCAGCGGTGCGATCTCCCCGGCGCCCCAGTCCAATCGCCGCTCGACCAGGAGCCGGCCGATGTTCCGCACCTGCAATTGCAAGGAAACTGCCGGGATCGTGACCTGGTCTCCCACGTCCACGCCATCCAACTCGAGGTGGGGGGCGGGCGACAACCGGAGCCGGGAGTCGGCGATGTGCACCGGCACGCCGAGCGTCCGGCTCAGGCGCAGCGAGATCGCGGCCGGAGAAAGTTCGGCCCGCGCGGCCTCGAGGATCTGCGCGGCCTCCCATCCGACCACGCCCACCACCGCCAGCGCGACGATGCGCACCACCCAGACGCGGCCGCGCCGCCGCAGATGCCGGCGGCTGCGGGCCGGCGGGTTCTGATGCGCCCGCCCTTGCAGCTCGAGCATGTCCAGCCGGTCGGGAACATTCACCGAGGTGATGGCAAAGTCGGTCGACGGAGGATCGGGTTCTCGCCGCGTCATGGTGGGTTGGTGAATCGGGTGAGTCGGTGGTCGTGGCAAAGAAAGCGTGCCCGTCGCCGACGACGGGCCGCAGCGGCGTCCGGAACGTTTCCCGCCGGGACGCTCGGGCCGACGGGTCGTCCGCCAGGCGCCGCCCAAAACCGCAAGGGCGCGCGGCCGCGTCTCCGCGGACCGCCCCGCCCCCGCAGTTCAGGAAAGAATGTTGATGTCGACTGCCTGCAAGCCTTTTTGACCCTGCTGCACCTGATATTCGACGCGCTGGTTCTCTTTCAAGGTCCGAAATCCCTTGGTCTTGATGCCGCTGTAATGCGCAAACACGTCGCTACCCCCGTCGTCGGGTTTGATGAACCCGAACCCCTTGGTCTCATTGAACCATTTCACCGTTCCAGTCGCCATACGCACACTCATCCTACGAATTGACGCGGGATGCGCCCGCGGCGCGCAAACGATTCGTGCGGCCGGATCGGCGCGGCCGGATCGGTACGGCCGGACTGGCGGCGGAACCGGACGCCGCGACAAGGGCCCGGGCATCGCCGCAAGCGACGGAAGATGCCCGGAATGCGCAGCGCCGGAATCGACTGCGCGCAAAAATTACTCCAATCTCCCTGGGAATGCCAGAGTTTTTTGCCGCCCGATTGCGCGCCATCCGCCCTTCCGGACGACCGTCTGCGTCCCGCCCGTTTACGCCTCGTCGGGGTACACGTGCTCAGGACCCGGAAACGCCCCGATGCGCACGGCGTCGACGTATCGCCGAACCGCCGCTTCGATCGAGCCGCCGTCGGCGAGAAAATCCTTCACGAAGCGCGGACGTTTGCCCGGGCTGATTCCGAGCATGTCGTGGAGCACGAGGACCTGTCCGTCGCAGGCGGCGCTCGCTCCGATCCCGATGACCAGCGACCGCCGCTGCGCGACGATGCGCTCGGCCAGCCCGTGGGGCACGGCCTCGATCACGAGCATGGCGGCGCCTGCATCCTCGATCGCGCGCGCGCCCGCCAGGACCCGTTCCGCCCCGGCGGCATCCTTGCCCTGAATGCGGTACCCACCGAGCGTCTGCACGTGTTGCGGCGTGAGCCCGACGTGCCCGCAGACGGGAACGCCCCGGGCGCCGAGGAAGGCGACCGTCGCCGCCATCTCTTCGCCGCCCTCGAGCTTCACCATGTCCGCGCCCGCCTGCATCAATTCGACGGCATTGCGCAAGGCCTGCTCCGGGCTCGCCTGGTAGGAGCCGAACGGCATGTCGGCGACGATCCACGCGGTGCGGGCGCCCCGCGCGACTGCGCGGGTGTGGTACGCGACGTCCCCGACCGTGACGGGCAGGGTCGACGCATGGCCCTGGATGACCATGCCGAGCGAGTCGCCGACGAGCAGGATGTCGATGCCGGCATCGTCCAGCAGGTCGGCGAAGCTCGCGTCGTAGCAGGTGAGACTGGCCAGCTTGCGGGTCGCCGCGAGCTGACGGAGATCGTGAATGGTGCGTCGCAAGCCGAGGTCCTCCCAGATGTGCGGGCGGAATCGCCGCCCCCGACACTATTTTCCGA
>JAKCCX010000031.1 GCA_021838715.1 Pseudomonadota bacterium
GTCGGGGGCCGGGGCGTGCTGCAGGGCTTCGAACAGCGCGGCGGCATGATCGAAGCGGCCGTGCAGATCGTCGGCCAGCGCTCCGGGCGCCTCGCCGGTGCCGATCGCCGATTCGATCCGGGCTTCCATCGCATGAACGACTTCGCCCAGGCGCATCGCGCCGGCCATGCGCGCGCTGCCCTTGAGCGTGTGCAGGGCGCGCATCAGCTCGCGGGCCGTCTCCGCCGGGCCGCCGTCGCCCAGGCTGCCGGCGCTTTCCTCGAGGCGCCGCAGGTCCGCCGAGATGGCGGGGAACAGGTCCTGGGCTTCGGCAAGGAAGATCGGGGCGAGATCGGCGTCGATCTCGTCGAGCGTCGGCGGGGTCGTCGGCTCCGGCGCTGCCGCGGGAACCTCGGGCGCCGCTTCCGCCGGCAGTGCCGACGCCGGTTCGGGCCGGGGCTCCGCCGCGGCCGGGGCGGCCGATACGGCGGCCGGCGCCGATTCGGGCTGTGACGGCGCCGGCATTTCCCGCACGATCGCCAGCAGGGTTTGCAGCGCGGCCGCAGTCGCAGGATCCGGATCCGGGAGGACCCCTCCTGCGAACTGATGCAGCATCGCCTTCATCTGTGCAATGCCGCCGGACAGGGTCTCGAATTGTGCGTCGCTGGGGCGGAACGGGGCGACACCGGTCGTCGCGCGCGCGAAGACCCATTGCAGCACGGCGTCGATCGGCTCCGCCAGCGCGCACACCGGCTCGACCCCGACCGTGCCGGCAATTCCGGCAAGCGTGTGGGCCCGGCGCACGAGGGCTTCGAAATCCGTCGGCTCGTCCGCCGCCGTCGAGCCGTCGGAGACGGCGGAATGCGCACGCCACCGCGCAATGCCGTCCTCGAGCGCGCGGATGCACTCGTCGGACTCCTGCAGGAAGATCGCATACAGCCCGCGGCTGACAGCGACCGGGCCGATCCGCAGGGTGTCGTCGGCCGGCGCAACGAGCGGAGGGCGCGCCGCTTCGGGCGACGTGAACGGGCCGCCGCCGCGTACGGTGTCGGCAGCCGCAATCCAGGAAGACAGCGAGGCCGATCCCGGGGCCGATCCGTCATCGACCTGCGCCTGCGGGTCGCGGCGCAGCGCGGCGATCCACGCGCCCATCCGGGCGGCGCTCGCCGCGGCGAGGTCGATCAGGCCGGGTGTCGCCGGCTGCTCCTGGGACAGCACGACGTTGAAGCATTGTTCGAGCGCCCACGCGAATTCGCCGAAGTCGTGCAGCCCGACCATGCGGCTCGAACCCTTGAGCGTATGGAAGGCGCGTCGCGCCATCGTGAGGGCATCGCGGTCGCCGGGATCGCCGCGCAGCCGCTCGATCTGTTCTCCGATGGCCTGGAGCTGTTCGTCGGCTTCCGCAAGGAAGATCTCGAAGAGCTCCTGGTCGACCGCCGCAGCGTCTTCCGGCAGCGGCGCGCTCGGCACGTGCACGGGGATTTCCCGTCCGGCCGCCAGCCATTCCGCGCTCGATTGCTCCTCGCCTTCGGCGTCGTGGCCGGCGGCACCCGGTCCGACATCGGTCGCATCCGGGACCGCGCCGCGCACAGCGCCCGGCGCGCCCGCACCGGTGGGAGCCTCGGCGACGGCGGCAAGGCCGTTGCCCTCCTCCTCTTCGATCTGCGCGGCAGGGGTCTCGCGTGCGGTCGCGATGTCCGCGTGCAGCGTTCCCGTTTGCGGGTCGAAGCGGAACATGGCGCGCGGCGCGGCCGGATCCTGCACCAGCATGTCGACGAAAAACCCGATCGCGCCGAGATTCTGGGCAATGCGCGCAAATTCCTGCCGGTCGGCATCGACCGCCGGATCGCGAAAGCGGCGCACCACCGCGGCGATGTCGTGCAGCGCCGCCACCGCGTCTTCATGGCCAAGCACGCCGAAGACGCCGG
The DNA here is from genome assembly GCA_021838715.1 of Pseudomonadota bacterium. GTDB lineage: Bacteria > Pseudomonadota > Gammaproteobacteria > Burkholderiales > Burkholderiaceae_F > GJ-E10. The sequence goes on from JAKCCX010000031.1 coordinate 1,908, forward strand.
CCAGCTGTTCGAACGACGCGTCCAGGTCGGCAAGCGGGTCGCGCTGCGCCGGATCGCGGAAGAACGTGTCGAGGCGCAGTTCCGCTTCGCGCAGCATGGCGCGCATTTCGGCGATGACGGTCTCGAGCGAGGCGCGCTCCTGCGCGCTCTGCGCCAGTTCGGTCAGCCAGGGCTCGGCGGGCTCCAGGGGAAGCCCTTGGGCTGCCCGTTCGATACGCCCGATCATCGCGGCGGCCCGGCGTTCGAACTGCGGGTCGCTGTGCGGATAGGTGTCGACGCCGAGTTCCAGGAGCAGCAGCGCGGTGGCGACTTCCATCGCGACCGCTTCGCGCGCCGCCGCGCCGAGCGATGCCTGGCGCGGGGCCGCGTTCTGCATGCATTCGATCAGGTTCGCGGCGGCGTCGGCGCCAAGGCGGTGCGCAGCCTGGGCCGCGCGCCCGAACGGGTCGGCGGGTTCGGGTTCGGACCGGAGTGCCGCGGCCGAGCCGGCCCTCGCCGCGCCCGCATTGCCGGGTTGCGCGGGACCGGTCTGCCCCCATAGCGCTTTGCACTGTCCGATCGCGCTTTTCAGTTCGTGCAGCGCTTCGGTGTCGATCGTGGTGAGCGTTGCGCGCTCGAAGTCGTTCGGCACGAGCGTGTCGAGGTCGAAGAGCGCGCGAATCTCCCCCACCCGCGCGACCCGGCGGTCGGCGCGGGCGGCGTGGAAGATCGCGTCGGTCATCAGACGGTCGGCGATTGCGAAGTTGCCTTCCAGCTGGCGCAGGATCTGCTGGTTGATGCGGGCGAACAGGCGCTTGCAGTCCTCGTCTGCCGACAGGCCGGAGACTTCCAGCGCATCGAACAGCCCGCGCACGATCCACCAGAAGGTCCGTGACGAGCGCCGCTGCGGCATGCCCTCGAGGTCGGCGACGGCGTCGCGCATCTGCGACCGCGCCAGGGTGTTTTCGGGGTCGCGGAGGAAGCGCAGCAGCCCTTCCTCGTAGCGCACCCTGCGCACCCGCAGCTCGTCGGTACTGAGCGGGCGCACGTTGATCTGTTCCGTCGGCGGGTTGCGGCCGAGGTCCGGAAAGAGCAGGTCGGCCGGATGGATCCGCGGCGCCCCCAGCAGCACGAGGATTTCACGGTAGTAGGGGTAGAGGCGGATCGGCGGCTCGTCGCGGCCGCGGATCAGACCGTCGAGGTAGTTGCGCACGGCGGCGAACGTCGCTTCGAGCGACCGCACCGCCGAGGGCAGGCATTCCCGCGGATTCGACTCCCACAGCGCGACCAGGCGTTCGGCCGCTTCGACGACCTGCGTCACGCCGCGCAGGTCGAGCATGTGCAGGGCGCCGTTGACCTGGTGCAGGTGGTCGCGCGCGGCCCGCAGCGGGGCGGGGTCGGTCTTGGCGACCAGGAACGCGCGGACCTGTTGCGCGGCCTCGGCGAGCGAACCGCGGATTTCGCCGCGCACCCACTCGAGCGGCGTGGCGTCGGCGGCGGCCGGCGCGGACTTCGGCGCGGCGGCCGACGGACTGGTGGGTTCGGTCATGGCGCGCTGCATGGGGTCACGCGACACGGAAGCGCGCGACCGAGGATTTGAGGTCGCGCGCGAGGTTGGTCAGCTGTCCGACCGAGTCGGCGGTGTGCCGGGTGCCGTCGGTCGTCTGTTCGGTGATCGCCAGGATGTGCGCGATCACCTGCGAAATGTCGTCGGCCGATTTCGCCTGATCGGCCGTGGCATGCGCGATGCGCTCGATGAGTTCGGTGAGCTGCCGCGACACCCGTCCGATTTCCGCCAGCGTGGTGCCGGCGGCGTCGGAAAGCCGCGTTCCCTCGACCACGCCCTGGGTGCTCTTCTCCATCGCCACGATGGCGTCCTGGGTGTCGCCCTGGATCGCGCGGATCAGTGCGCCGATCTGCTTCGCCGCTTCCGCGGAGCGGTCGGCGAGCCGCTGGACTTCCTCGGCCACGACCGAGAACCCGCGCCCCGCCTCGCCGGCCGACGCGGCCTGGATCGCCGCATTGAGCGCGAGGACGTTGGTCTGTTCGGTGATGTCCGAAATGAGTTCGACGATCTCCCCGATCTCCTGCGAGGACTCGCCCAGCCGCTTGATGCGCTTGGACGTTTCCTGAATCTGCTCGCGGATCTCGTTCATGCTCGAAATCTGGTTGTACACCGCGCGCTGACCGCGCTCGGCGGCATCGAGCGAGGCGCGCGCCACGTCCGCCGAATCGCCGGCGCTGGTCGACACCTCGGCGATCTGCTGGGTCATGTCCAGCACCCGTTCGCCGGTTTCCCGGATCTCGTTGCGTTGCATCTCCGCGGCGGCGAGCAGGCGCGTCGCGATGTCGCGCGACTCCGCCGACGCGGTGCTCACCTGCTCGGCGGTCGCGTTGATCCGGCCGACGAGGTCGCGCAGCTCTTCCACCGTGTAGTTGACCGAGTCGGCGATCGCACCGGTGATTTCCTCGGTCACGGTCGCGGTCACGGTGAGGTCGCCGTCGGCGACTTCCTGCAGCTCGTTCATCAGGCGCAGGATGGCGGCCTGGTTGCGCTCGTTCTGCGCCTTGGCCTCGGCTTCCAGCCGCTGCGCTTCGAGCCGCCCGGCTTCCGATTCCTCGGCGCGGCGGCGGAGGTCGCGCAGCAGGACGCGCACGATCCACGCCGCGATCGCCAGCGCCGCCACGGTCAGCAGGGCGGCGGGGCCGTAATAACGCCCGTTGCGCTGCTCCTGCGCGACGATGCGCTTGCCAAGGTCCACGGCTTCCAGGCGCAGCGGCTCGGCTTCGCCGACGATCAGGATCTGGGCGTTGCGCGCCTGCTGCACGGCGTCCGGAAAACGCGGCGCGGGCGTCGGCAGGCCGTTGTTCTGCGCATTGCGCACGGCGACGCCGTAGTCGACCAGGATCGGGCGGTTGGCGATGATCGCGCCCGCCGCGCCATAGGTGGTCTGCCAGCGGTCCATCAGGGTCTTCAGGAACAGCGCAACCTTGGCGGTGGCCGGATCCATGCCGCTGGCGGGGTCGCCCGCCCGCAGCAGGCGCAGGTCGGTGTTGACCTGGTCCCGGCTTTCCGTCAGTTCGTCGATCGCGTCGGGCTCGCCCGCCACCGCCAGCGGCGCATCCTTCGCGAGACGCTGGGTGTACATGAGCACGTCGCCGAGCAGGGCGATCTGCCGGGCATCCGAGCCGGCGTTGCGCACCCCCATCCATACGAACCCGGCGGCGATCAGGAGGCAGAGCGGCCCCGCGACGGCGAGCGCCTGCACCTTGCGCCGCGCCGCGCTCCGCTGTGTCGCGCCCTGCCGCGCCGTGGCCGGTTGTGCCGCCGGCGGCGCGGCGGCGTGCCGGTCGTCGCCGGAATGCGCGGCGCTCGCGGACGTATCGACGATGGTCTCATCGACCGCCGTGGGCGCATCGATGCGTAGCGTTGCGGCGATGTCTTCCGTGCGGCCTTTCCAGCCCCGGAGAAAACCGAAATCGAGCGCCACAATGTTCCCCTCGTATCAAATACCGATGTTGACGAACGCGTCCCAATCCATCAGCTGTTGCAGATCGATCTCGACCAGACGCATCCCGTCGGCGTCGCGCCAGGCGGCGATTTCCCACGGACGGGCGTCGTCGTGCAGGTCTTCCCGGCCGGTCAGGTCGCTGCGGCCGCGCAGGCCGAACGCGCGGGTGGCCAGCAGCCCGACGTTGTATCGCAGGCCGGGATTGAGAACGACGAGTTGCCCCGCCTGGTCGGGGGCGAGCGGCGCGCCGCCGCCGAGATGCTGCAGGTCGATCACGCCGATCAGCCGCCCGCGCACGTTGGTGAGGCCGCGGAACCACGGCCGGGTCCAGGGTACGGGCGTGACGGCCGGCGCGGCGACGATCTCGCCGGCGCCGAGCATGTCGAGCAGGAAGGCGTCGGCGCCGATGCGGATCGCCAGCTTCCGGTTCTCGTCCGCCGGGGAGGGGGTCTGCGTCTGCGACACCGCGTCCGCTCCGCTCACCCCAGGGCCGCGATCTTGCCGAGCAGCTCCTCGGCCTTCACCGGCTTGGTCACATAGTCGCGCGCGCCCTGCCGCAGGCCCCAGATCCGGTCGGTCTGCTGGTTCTTGCTCGTGCACATGATGATCGGGATGTTCTGCGTCGCGGGATCCTTCGCGAGGTTGCGCGTGAACTGGAACCCGTTGAGGCCGGGCATCACCACGTCCATCAGGATCAGGTCCGGCATGAACGTCGAAATGCGGGCCATCGCGTCCTCGGCGTTTTCCGCCGTGGTGACCGCATAGCCGTGCTTGGTGAGCAGCTCGTTGAGGAAGTACCGTTCGGTGGGCGAGTCGTCCACGACAAGGATTTTCTGGATCGTCATGTTCGAGGTTCCTGCGAAAGCATGAGCGGGTTGCGGGGGGCGGAACGGGCGGGATGCGGGGCGGGGATCAGCCATCCGCCGCCGGTCCGGAAGGCGTCGCGTGCCGGCCCACGACCGCCAGCAGGCTTTCCTTGGTGAACGGCTTGGTCAGGTATTCCACCGACCCGACCATGCGCCCGCGTGCCCGGTCGAACAGCCCATCCTTCGAGGAGAGCATGACCACGGGCGTAGCGTGGTAGCGCGGGCTGCGCTTGATGAGCGCGCAGGTCTGATACCCGTCCAGCCGCGGCATGAGGATGTCGCAAAAGATGATGTCGGGATCATGGTCGTGGATCTTCGACAGCGCCTCGAACCCGTTCTGCGCCAGGACGACCTGGCACCCGGCCTGCGTGAGAAAGATCTCGGCGCTGCGCCGGATGGTGTTCGAGTCGTCGATCACCATCACCTTCCGGCCGCGGATGTCGACGGGTTCCATGTCGCAGGCGGTGTGCGGGACCGGTCAGATCTCGATCATCTCGAAATCTTCCTTGCGCGCCCCGCATTCGGGGCAGACCCAGTTCGGCGGGATCTCCTCCCAGGGCGTACCTGCCGCGATCCCCTCGTCGGGGAGGCCGGCAGCCTCGTCGTAGATCCATCCACAAATCAGACACATCCAGGTGCGCGTTACGACGGTCGTGGTCATGCTTCGGTTCGGTCCAAAAAAATTGCGGTCGGATGTCCGGCCGGGAGCGGGTGGAGTTTCGCTACCATACCCGTACTGGAATGGCGATCATAGCCCGAGGAAGCGCCCGAATTGGGGGCAACAATGGGTATCTGAACACATGATGCAGGCGATGGCGAGGCCTGTCGTGGGCGCGGGGGGCGCGGGAACGGGGTCGAAGGCCTCGTTCGAAGCGAAGGTCTCCCGCGTTGGGAAAACGTTTAATACGGGGAAATGAGAACGATGTCTTCGGCACCGGCGACGCAAGGCCAATCCGACGCGAACGCGGAACTGTTCGCGCGCGCGCAGCGCAGCATCCCGGGGGGCGTCAACTCCCCGGTCCGGGCGTTCCGCTCGGTGGGCGGCACGCCCCGATTCATCCGAAGAGGGGAAGGCGCGTATTTTTGGGATGCCGCCGGACACCGCTACGTCGATCTGATCTGTTCCTGGGGGCCGATGATCGCCGGCCACGGCCATCCCGCGGTGCTCGACGCGATCGCCCGCGCGGCGCGCGACGGCCTGTCGTTCGGTGCCCCGACCGAGGCGGAGGTGGCGTTCGCCGAGCGCATCATCCGGATGGTGCCGGCGATGGAGCAGGTGCGGCTGGTTTCCTCGGGCACCGAGGCGACGATGAGCGCGATTCGCCTCGCCCGGGGGTTCACCGGCCGCCACAAGCTGATCAAGTTCGAGGGTTGCTATCACGGCCATGCCGACAGCCTGCTGGTCAAGGCGGGTTCCGGTGCGCTGACCTTCGGCAACCCCAGTTCCTCGGGCGTGCCGCCGGAGACGGCGCAGCACACGCTGGTGCTCGACTACAACGACAGCCAGCAGGTCGAGGACGCATTCGCGCGCCTGGGCTCGGAGATCGCCTGCGTGATCGTCGAGCCCGTGGCGGGCAACATGAATCTGATTCCCGGTACGCCGGAATTCCTGCAGACCCTGCGCCGCTGCTGCACGCAGCATGGCGCGGTGCTGATCTTCGACGAGGTGATGAGCGGGTTTCGCGTGGCCTTGGGCGGTGCGCAGGCGATCTACGGCATCGCGCCGGACCTCACCACCCTGGGCAAGGTGATCGGCGGCGGCATGCCGATCGGCGCGTTCGGCGGACGGCGCGACATCATGGAAAAGCTGGCGCCGATGGGCGCGGTCTATCAGGCCGGCACGCTGTCGGGGAACCCGGTGGCGGTGGCCTGCGGCGAGGCGACGCTCGACGTGATCGAGCAACCCGGCGTGTTCGCCGCGCTCGTGGCGCGGACCCGCGCGCTGGCGGACGGGCTGGCGCAGGCCGCGCGTGAAACGGGGCAGGATTTCTGCGCGCAGAGTGTCGGCACGATGTTCGGGCTCTACGCGAGCGCGGCGGTGCCGGGGACCTTCGCGCAGGTCATGGCGTGCGACAAGGATCGCTTCAACCGCTTCTTCCACGCCATGCTCGACCGCGGCGTGTATCTGGCGCCGTCGGCGTACGAGGCCGGTTTCACCTCGATCCGGCACGACGACGCGGTGATCGCGGAGGTGCTGGCCGCGGCGCGGGACGCGTTCGCGGCGATTTGACCCGCCCGCACATTCGGGCGCCAACACACCCCCTTTCCCGCGGCATCGGACCCTGGCGCGGCGACGGTCCTCCCCCTCTCCCGCGCAGGCGGGAGAGGGCGGGGGTGAGGGCGGCAGCAGTACCCCGACGCCCGCGCCGCAACGCCCGCGGGCGTTGCAGGTCTCAGCCCAGCTGCTGCGTGAAGTGGAACAGCTGCTCCGTCCGCGCGCCGGAGCGGCAGAACGCGAGCACCGGCGTGGCGGCGGTCTTCAGATGCTGCGCCATCGCCTCGACCTGTTCCCGCGTGTAGCGCATCGGCACCACCGGCAGATAGACGTAGGCGATGCCATGCTCCCGCGCGGCCTCCTCGAGCTCCTTGCTCGTGGGCTGATTGGGGCCGCCTTCGCCGTCCGGGCGGTTGTTGATCAGGGTCTTGAAACCGTGGGCGGCGATCGCCGGCAGGTCGCCGGGGTGGATCTGCGCCGCCGTCGCGACGGTCTGGGTCAGCCATTTGTAGTGCAGTGTCATGGCGCGGATTTTACCGGGCGGCGGCGCGCAGCCGCCTTCCCCCGATGGCGTATCCGGCCGGAAACCCGCACGGCGGAAGGATTCCCCCTCTCCCGCGCCGGCGGGAGAGGGCGGGGGTGAGGGCGGCGGCAGTACCGCAGCGTTCGCGCGGCATGCCAATCCGCTCCCATTTCAAGGGGGCTTCCGTTTTCTTCCCGCCGGACTTGAAAACGGGCGTTCGCCCCATATAATTAGCACTCCCGGTCGTTGAGTGCTAACGCCTTTTGGGGCGTGGGTTTCGGCGCCGGGCAGCGAACAACGTCATTTCGGACTTTCGAACGGCCTGCGGCATCGGCGCCGCGGGCGGGTCCGGGAACCTTGTCAGGAGAAACCATGAAAATTCGTCCTCTGCACGATCGCGTGATCGTCAAGCGCCTGGATAACGAACGCAAGACGGCGTCCGGCATCGTGATCCCCGAAAACGCGGCGGAAAAGCCCGACCAAGGCGAGGTGCTCGCCGTCGGCCCGGGCAAGCTCGACGATTCCGGCAAGCGTGTGCCGGTGGATGTCAAGGTCGGCGACCGCGTGCTGTTCGGCAAGTACGCCGGCCAGACCGTCAAGGTCGAAGGCGATGAACTCCTCGTGATGCGCGAGGAGGACATCATGGGCGTGATCGCGTAAGCACGCGGCGCAACCCGCAATGCGCCGTGGCGCGCACCCGGCCGGAATCCCCCTCTCCCGCAAGCGGGAGAGCGCGCGGGTGAGGGTGGGTGCCGCAGGCGAAACATCAACAAACAAATAGATAGATCGGAGCTTTCCATGGCAGCCAAACAAGTCTATTTCGGCGAAGAAGCCCGCCACCGCATGGTGCGCGGCATCAACGTCCTGGCCAACGCGGTCAAGGTCACCCTGGGCCCGAAGGGCCGCAACGTCGTGCTCGAGCGCAGCTTCGGCGCCCCGACGGTCACCAAGGACGGCGTTTCCGTCGCCAAGGAAATCGAGCTCAAGGACAAGTTCGAGAACATGGGCGCGCAGTTGGTCAAGGAAGTCGCGTCCAAGACCTCCGACAACGCCGGTGACGGCACCACCACCGCGACCGTGCTGGCCCAGGCCATCGTCGTCGAGGGCATGAAGTACGTTGCCGCCGGCATGAACCCGATGGACCTCAAGCGCGGCATCGACAAGGCCGTCACCGCCGCCATCGAGGAACTGAAGAAGGTCAGCAAGCCCTGCACGACCAGCAAGGAAATCGCCCAGGTCGGCGCCATTTCCGCCAACGCCGACGCCGATATCGGCCAGATCATCGCCGATGCGATGGACAAGGTGGGCAAGGAAGGCGTGATCACCGTCGAGGACGGCAAGTCGCTCAACAACGAACTCGACGTCGTCGAGGGCATGCAGTTCGACCGCGGCTACCTCTCGCCCTACTTCATCAACAACGCCGACAAGCAGATCGTCGTGCTCGACAACCCCTTCGTGCTGCTGCACGACAAGAAGGTGTCGAACATCCGCGACCTGCTGCCGGTGCTCGAGCAGGTGGCCAAGGCCGGCCGTCCGCTGCTGATCATCGCCGAGGATATCGAAGGCGAAGCGCTCGCCACCCTGGTGGTGAACAACATCCGCGGCATCCTCAAGACCTGCGCCGTCAAGGCGCCGGGCTTCGGCGACCGCCGCAAGGCCATGCTCGAAGACATCGCCATCCTGACGGGCGGCACGGTCATCGCCGAGGAAACCGGCATGAACCTCGAGAAGGCCACGCTGAAGGATCTGGGCCAGGCCAAGCGCATCGAGATCGGCAAGGAAGACACGACGATCATCGACGGCCACGGCGACGCCAAGAACATCGAGGCCCGCGTCAAGGCGATCCGCGCCCAGATCGAGGAAGCCACCAGCGACTACGACCGCGAGAAGCTCCAGGAGCGTGTCGCCAAGCTGGCCGGCGGCGTGGCGGTGATCCGCGTCGGTGCCGCGACCGAAGTCGAAATGAAGGAAAAGAAGGCCCGCGTCGAAGACGCGCTGCACGCGACCCGTGCCGCGGTGGAAGAAGGCGTGGTGGCGGGCGGCGGCGTGGCGCTGGTGCGCGCCAAGCAGGCCATCGTCAATCTTCATGGCGACAACGCCGAACAGACCGCCGGCGTCAAGATCGTGCTGCGCGCGATCGAGGAGCCGCTGCGTCAGATCGTCGCCAATGCCGGCGAGGAGCCCAGCGTCGTCGTCAACAAGGTTGCGGAAGGCAAGGGGAACTTCGGCTTCAACGCCCAGACCCACGCCTACGGCGACCTCGTCGAGATGGGCGTGCTCGATCCGACCAAGGTCACGCGCACCGCGCTGCTGAATGCGGCATCGGTCGCCGGCCTGGTGCTGACCACCGATGCGGCGGTTGCCGAACTGGTCGAGGACAAGCCCAAGGGCGGCCCGGCCGGCGACATGGGCGGCATGGGTGGTATGGGCGGCATGGACATGGGGATGTAAGCGGGACGGAACCCCATTCCGGTGTTCAAAACGCGGCCTTCGGGCCGCGTTTTTTTTGGGCTGCGGGGCGCCGGATTGCCCACTTCCGCGCTGCCGGAGGCGGTCCGGATCGGAGGTTGTGCAAAGCAACGGACTTGTCACAAAACGCAACAATGCGGGATGGGGGTGGCTTGCTGAAAACTTGCCAAGTTTTCGCTAGATGCGGCTTCTGCCTTGATCTACGTCAATTCGAAATTCGAATCGATCTCATTTGTCCTATTCATCCCGTATCATTTCCGCAACAAATCCCAAAAATTAGGCCCCATTTCCGTGCGAATTTGCCGCTGTTTGGCGACAATTGCGGGGAAGCATTTTGGGCCGCGTACCGGGTTGTCTGACTAGGCAAGTTTTCAGGCAGGTTTTAGGCAGATGCCGGTCGCGGAAGATCCAGTTGCTGATGCCGGTCCGTTCGAGGTTGTATGTGGATGACCGGGCCGGCAAACTTTCTGAGGAGAAAAAACGCATGAAAGCAATGGTGAAAGTTTCGGTTGCCGCGGTTGCGCTGGCCTTCGGGGCCGCTGCGTACGCCGACGGCGTCACGATGTACGGCAACATCGATATCGGCGTGATGAGCGCCAGCAAGTCGTGCACGACGACGGCGGCGGGCGGCGCGTGCACCGGCACCGGTTCCGTGGTCGGCCTGCAAGGCTCGCAGATGCAGGCCAACGACTTCGGCCTGAAGGGCAACGAGAGCCTGGGCAACGGTCTGACCGCCGGTTTCGATCTGGAAGGCGGCTTCAACATCGCCAACGGCTCGCTGGGCGTCGCCGGCGGCAACAGCACCGCCGTCTACCCGAGCGCGGGTGGCACGCGCCTCGGCTCGTACGCCGGCAGCATCTTCTCGCGTACCGCCGACGTCAGCCTGAGCGGCAACTGGGGTACGGTCGCCGCCGGTAACCAGGTGGATCCGGCGCTGATCGCCTCGGCCTCGACCGAACCGCGTGGCCTGACCTACTCCCTGAGCCTGTTGGACGCCTGGGTTCTGACCTCAGCCGAAAGCAACAGCACGGGTTCGAACTTCGCCAACACCCTGGCTACCGGCAGCGTGTTCGACAACAACTCGGTGAGCTATAGCTATAGCGCCAACGGCCTCTATGTCGGCGCCCTGTACGGCTTCGGCGGCATCGCGGGTTCGTCCTCCGCGGCGCAGCAGACCTCCATCGGCGCGTCGTACACCTACGACAACTTCGCCGTGTCGGGCAGCTTTGCGAAGAACAAGCAGGTCGGCCTGAACGCCGGCTCCGCCGTCGACGGCTCGCAGATCGCCGACTTCGGTCTGGGCTACACCTACGGCGCGTGGGCGATCCGTGCGCAGTATGGCGAGTTCAAGGACTACGGTTTGTCCTCCGGGACCACGCCGGGCGCGCTGGTTGACGACTTCAAGGTCTGGGGCATCGGCGTGGACTACAACACCAACGCCGCCAACAAGCTGAACCTGTCGTTCTACGACGGCAAGAACAGCAGCGCCGCCACCGACAACAAGACCCAGGAAATCGCGTTGATGGACAACTACTCGCTGTCCAAGCGCACCTCGGTCTACGGCCAGATCGCGTCGCTGAAGCTGGACGCCAACGCTGGTCTGATCGGTTCGGCGATGGGTGGCCTGTTCACCCCGGTCGGCGCCGTCGGCGTCTCGTCCGTGAACGGCAGCTCGTCCGAGCGCACGACCTACATCGGCGTCGGCATGACCCACTCGTTCTAAATCCGGCCTCGCCGGAAACCCGGGGTCTCGCACCCCGGTCAAAAAGCCCCGCCTCGGCGGGGCTTTTTGCGTCTGTTGCAGACGATGAAAAGATATTCATGTATATAAATGGTGGCGTATACTTTGCTAACTTTTGTTAGGGAAAGTCCATCATGGATTCGGTACGCAACCCCTTCGCCCCAGGGGCCGGCAGCCGACCGCCGGAGTTGGCCGGCCGGGACGCCATCATCGAAGAAGCCACCGTCGCCATTCAGCGCGCGCTGCTCGGCAAGTCGGTTCGCTCCCAGATGCTGCTCGGCTTGCGCGGTGTAGGGAAAACCGTGCTGCTGAACAAGATCGAAGACATCGCACAGCAGGCGGGGCACGTCACCACCTCCGCGGAGGTTCGCGAGAAACAGCGCTTGAGCGACCTGCTGGCGCCGAGGCTCAGTCAAGTCCTGCGAAGGCTCTCCCTGGTGGAAAGCGCACGACGGCAGGCGCACGCCGCATTGCGGGCGCTCCGCTCGTTTGTCTCGGTTTTCAAGCTTTCCTATGGCGAGGTGAACGTGTCCGTCGATGCCGAGGCTGGCGTTGCCGATAGCGGCGACCTCGAGAGCGACCTTACCGATTTGTTCTTGCGTATCGGTGAGGCCGCCCAGGCCGCAGACAAGGCATGGACGCTTCTGATCGATGAGATCCAGTACCTCTGCGAGGATGACTTTGCCGCGCTCATCGTGGCGCTTCACAAGATCAACCAGAAAGAGCTGCCGGTCGTGTTCTTCGGCGCAGGCCTCCCGCAAGTGGCGGGACTTTCCGGTGACGCCAAGTCCTACGCCGAGCGGCTCTTCCTGTACTCGGCTGTCGGCGCGCTCGACAGCGAGGACGCCAAGAGAGCCATCAGGCAGCCGGTTGAAGCGGAGGGGGAAGTCATTACCGACGCCGCAATCGACGAGATCATTCGCCAGACGCGCGGCTACCCATATTACCTGCAGGAGTGGGGCTACCAGTGCTGGGAACGGGCTGACGAAGGGCAACCCATCGAAGCGGCACACGCGGCCCGCGCAACCATCGAAGCGATCCGCCGCCTTGACGAAGGCTTCTTCAATGTCCGCTTCGAGAGGCTCACGCCGAAGGAGCGCGAATATGTACTGGCCATGGCGCGCCTAGGCGCAGGCCCCTACCGATCGTCGGACGTGGCCGATGCGCTTGGAGAGACCCATCAAAGCCTGGGGCCGCGCCGCGCGCAAATCATCAACAAGGGGATGATCTACAGCCCCGGTCACGGCGACATCGCCTTCACCGTGCCGATGTTCGACGAATTCCTGATGCGGAAGTACCCTCCGGCGCAATGACAGCGCCGGGCGACGGAATTACACTGTCCGCCAACGCTGTACCGCCGACCGCTGCGCTGTACCGGCGATCTGTCGGGGCGGAGTACCGCGCCGGTCCCGAATTCGGGTTGTTCGCCCCGGGGCAGGAAACCGCTTTTGTTCCACCGCATTCCGGTTCTTTGATTTGCGGATAGACTAGGCGCCATGAATCTGACGAACCAGTTCCTGATCGCCATGCCGGGCATGGATGATCCCAACTTCGACCACACGGTCATCTACGTGTGCGAGCACAGCGACCGCGGTGCGATGGGGGTCGTGATCAACCGGCCGACCGATCTCACGCTGGAGCGGCTGTTCGACAAGATCGACCTCCATCTCGAAATCGCGCCCTGGCGCGATGAACCGGTGCTCTACGGCGGCCCGGTGCAGACCGAGCGCGGCTTCGTGTTGCACGCTCCGGCCGGCGACTACGATTCGACGCTGGCGGTCGCCGAAGGCATCGGCCTCACCACCTCCAAGGACGTCCTCGAAGCGGTGGCCGAAGGCACCGGTCCCGAGCGGATGCTGGTCACCCTGGGCTATTCGGGCTGGGGCGCGGGCCAACTGGAAAAGGAACTCGCCAACAACGGCTGGCTCACGGTGGCGGCGGACCCGCACGTCATCTTCGACACCCCGCCCCAGGAGCGCTTCGATGCCGCGCTCAAGCTGCTCGGCGTCGATGCGATGTACCTGGCCGGGCAAGCCGGCCATGCATAGTGCCACCCGCCCGCCCGCATGCGGGCGGGCGGGGCGTACACGCGGCAGGAACGCGCGGATTCCGGTTCGATCAACCCCCTTTCCCGCATGCGTGCGGGGGCTGGGTGCATCGGGTGGGCACGCCCGGATTCCGGCTCGATCAACCCCCTCTCCCGCGTGCGGGAGAGGGCGGGGGTGAGGGTGCCGGCAAGGACCCATGGTGCCGCATCCGGATGATCCGGCGGCCGTCGCGCTTGGCTTCGACTACGGCCTGCGCCGCATCGGGGTCGCGCTCGGCAACGGCGTGACCGGCGGCGCCCGGCCGCTGCGGATCCTCGAACGAAATCCAGTCGCGGCGTCCTGGGCCGCGATCGCCGGTCTGATCGCCGAATGGCAGCCCCAACTGCTGGTCGTCGGCATCCCCCGCCATCCCGATGGCATGGCCCACGAAATGACCGAGCGCTGCGAGCGCTTTGCGCGGCAACTCGAAGGCCGCTTCCGCCTGCCGGTGAAGCGGGTCGATGAGCGGTACACTTCCGCCGTGCTGGAGGGGGGCGGACCGCGGGACGACGAAGCCGCGGCGCTGATCCTGCAGCAATGGCTGGATGAGCGGCGCATCCTCCCTCATCCCCGCCCCTCTCCTTGAAGGGAGAGGGGGTTGATAGCCCTCTCCTGCAAGCGGGAGAGGGGGAAGCATAGGAACATGCTGGATCTCGACGCCGAATCGATCTACTTTGAACTGCTGCGCCGGGTGCGCGAGCGGATCGGCGATGTTTCGCTGCTGCTCGTCGGGGTGCACACCGGCGGCGTGTGGCTGGCGGAACGGCTGCGTACCGATCTCGGCATCGACGCCGAGATCGGCCTGCTCGACGTTTCGTTCTACCGTGACGATTTCCACAGTGCCGGCCTGAGCCACGGCGTGCGGCCCTCGCAAATCCCGTTCGACGTCAACGGCGCGACCATTCTGCTCGTCGACGACGTGCTCAATACGGGGCGCACGGTGCGCGCCGCGATGAACGAACTCTTCGACTACGGCCGGCCCGCGCGTATCGAACTTGCGGTGCTCATCGATCGCGGCGGGCGGGAACTGCCCATCTCGACGCCGCTCGTCGGCCGCACCCTCGAGGTGCCGGCGGACGTGAGCGTGGTGCTGTCGCGCGATGCCAACAGCCGCCTGCACCTGACGCTGGAGCAGCGCGAGGCGGAGGAGGTCGCGTCCGCTCCCAAGGAAGGTACGTAATCGCGTGGACACCATCCTGCGCAATCCGCAGCTTGACGCCGACGGCGATCTGCATCACCTGCTTTCCATCGAAGAACTCCCCCGGGAGATCATCGAGCGCATCCTGGCGACCGCCGATGGTTTCATCGGCGTCGGCACGCGCGAGGTGAAGAGCGTGCCGCTGCTGCGCGGCCGCTCGGTGTTCAACCTGTTCTTCGAGAACTCCACCCGCACGCGCACGACGTTCGAGATCGCCGCCAAGCGGCTGAGCGCGGACGTCTACAACCTCAACATCGCGGCGTCGAGCACATCGAAGGGCGAGTCGCTGCTCGACACCATCGACAACCTCACCGCGATGCAGGCCGACATCTTCGTGGTGCGCCATTCGCAGGGGGGAGCGCCCTATCTCATCGCGCGCCACCTTGCGCCGCACGTGCACGTCGTCAACGCGGGCGACGGGCGCCATGCCCACCCGACGCAGGCGCTGCTCGACCTCTACACGATCCGCCATTACAAGGGGCGGTTCGAGGACCTCAACGTCGCGATCGTCGGCGACGTGCTCCACTCGCGCGTGGCGCGCTCCGACATCCACGGCCTGCTGTCCATGGGCGTGCGCGAGTTGCGCGTCGTGGGACCGCTCACGCTGCTGCCGACCGGCCTCGAGGGTCTGGGCGTGCAGGTGCATACCCGGCTCGAGGACGGAATCCGCGACGCCGATGTCATCATCATGTTGCGCCTGCAGAACGAGCGCATGCGCGGCGCGCTGCTGCCCAGCGCCCAGGAATATTTCCGCAACTACGGCCTCACGCCGCACACCTTGCGCCATGCCAGGCCGGACTGCATCGTCATGCACCCGGGGCCCATGAATCGCGGCATCGAGATTGATTCCGCCGTCGCCGACGGCCCGCACAGCGTCATCCTGCCGCAGGTCAGTTTCGGGATCGCGGTGCGGATGGCGGTGCTGTCGATGGTCGTCTCGTCGCAACGAAAAGCATCATGACCTCGTCGATCACCATCGAACACGGCCGCGTCGTCGATCCCGCCCGCGGTTTCGACGCCGTCGCCGACGTCCATGTCGCCGACGGCCGCATTGCCGCCATCGGCGCCGCTCCGCACGGGTTCACGCCCCAGCGGCGGATCGACGCCGCCGGTTGCGTCGTCGTTCCCGGCCTCGTCGATCTCTGCGCCCGCATGCGCGAACCCGGGGCCGAGGGTGCGCTGCGCGGCGAAATGCGCGCAGCCCTCGCCGGCGGCGTCACCGGGGTGGTGTGTCCGCCCGACACCGATCCGCCGCTCGACGAGCCGGGCCTCGTCCGCATGTTGCGCCAGCGTTCGCGCGAGGCCGCGGGCGCGCGTCTATACCCGCTGGGCGCGCTCACCGCCGGGCTCGCGGGCGGGACGCTGGCCGAAATGCATACCTTGGCCGAGGTGGGCTGCGTGGCGTTCGCGCAGACCGGCGTGCTGCCGGAAAACCACGGCACCCTGCTGCAGGCGCTGCGGTATGCCCGCACCTTCGATCTGGCGGTCTGGCTTGCCCCCGTCGACGCGACGCTCCTGGGCGACGGGGTCGCGGGCGAGGGCGCGTTCGCCGCGCGCCTGGGCCTTCCCGGCGTCTGCGTCGCGGCCGAAACGGTCGCGCTGCACACCATCTTCGAACTGCAGCGCATGAGCGGCGCGCGCGTCCACATCTGCCGCCTGTCGTCGGCGCAGGGGGTGGAACTCGTGCGTGCCGCCAAGCGGGAAGGCCTGGCCGTGACCGCCGACGTGTCGGTCCATCACGTGCACTGCATCGACCGCGACATCGGCTACTTCGACACCCGGTTCCGCCTCGATCCGCCGCTGCGCTCGGCCGAGGACCAGGAGGCGATCCGCGGCGGGCTGGCCGACGGCACCATCGACGCGATCTGCTCCGATCATGCGCCGGTGTCGGTCGACAGCAAGCTGTTGCCGTTCGGCGAAGCCGCCCCCGGCGCCACCGGTCTGGAGACGCTGTTGCCGCTGGTGCTGCGCTGGGCGCAATCCGAGCGCCTGCCGCTGCAGCAGGCCTTGGCGGCGGTGACCTGCGCCCCGGCGCGCATCTTGCGCGAAGACACCGGCGTGCTCGAGCCCGGCCGCAAGGCGGACATCGTCGTGTTCGATCCCGAGGCCGAATGGACGGTGGGCGCCGACACCTTGCTGAGCAGCGGCAAGAACTCGCCGTTTTCGGGACAGTCCCTGCGGGGCCGCGTGCGAACCACGGTGGTGGGCGGAGACGTGCGATTCGAGCGGGAGTAGGCATGCACCCTGAGCACCCTGAGGCGATGCGTTGGAAGGGCGGACAAGACCCCCTCTCCCGCGTGCGCGGGAGAGGGCGGGGGTGAGGGGGGTGCCACTGCTGCTACGCGTTCCGCTGGTGACGCTCTTCCTCGTCCTGCATCTGCTCTGGGGCATGATGGCGGGCCTGCTCCTGTTCCCGGTGCTGCCCGGGCCGGCGCGGGATGCGATGGTGCTGCAATGGTCGCGCGTGCTGCTGCGCATCGTCGGCGTGCGCATCCAGGCGCGCGGGTTCCCGCCCGCGGCGGATGGTGCGCCGACGGGGGCGCTGCTCGTCCTGAACCATATCTCCTGGCTCGACGTGTTCGTCGTGGCCGCGCTTTGCCCGGCGCGCTTCGTGGCCAAGGCGGACATCGCGCGCTGGCCCGCGCTGGGGCGTTTCGCCAAGGCGGTGGGCACGCTGTTCGTCGAACGCGGGCGGCGCCAGGCGGTCGCCGAGGTCAACCGCGCGGTGGCGGCGCGGCTGACGGCCGGGCAACACATCGGAATTTTTCCGGAAGGGACGACGACCGACGGCTCGCAGCTGCTGCCCTTCCATGCCAACCTGATGCAGGCGGCAATCGATTCGGGTGCGCCGGTGGTCCCGGTGGCGCTGCGCTACCACCAGGGCGGAACGCGCTCGGACGCCGCGGCGTACGTCGGCGAGATGAACCTCGCGCAGTCGATGTGGCGCATCCTGCGGGCACCGCGCCTGGGGGCGGAACTCCACTGGCTGCCGGCGATCGCGACGCCGGGACAGGATCGCCGCGCGCTGGCCCATGCGGCCCATGCCGCGATCGGCGAGGCCCTGGCGCTCACTCTCCCGCGTTCGGCTCTCGAACCTGCGGGCACGGAACCTGGATCACCTCCCGAGACGGCCAGCGCAACGCCGTGAGCTGACGGCCCCACAGGCAGCCGGTATCGATGCCGATCGCATCGTCGCGGGTCAGCATCAGTCCGAGCGTGGACCAGTGGCCGAACACCACCGTGGTGCCGCGGCTGCGCCGCGCGGGATGATCGAACCAGGCGATGCGCCCTTCGGGGGCGCGGTCGGGCGACGCTTTGGTCTTGAAATCCATCGCACCGTCCGGCGTCAGGAAGCGCAGGCGCGTGAGGGCGTTGAGAACGCAGCGCGACCGGTCGGCTCCGGTGAGGGCATCGTCCCAGCGCGCCGGTTGATTGCCGTACATGGTCGCCAGGAACGTCCGGTAGTCCGGGGCGCGCAACTGCGCTTCGACCTCCTGGGCCAGGGCGATCGTCTGCGCGCCGTCCCATTGCGGCAGCACCCCGGCATGGACGAAGAGCGCGCCCTCTTCGGCGTGGGCGAGCGGGCGGGCGCGCAGCCAGTCGAGCAATTCCTGCGCGTCGGGCGCATCGAGGATGTCCTGCAGCGTGTCGTCGTGGTGCAGCGGACGGATGCCCGCCGCGACGGCGAGCAGGTGCAGATCGTGGTTGCCGAGCAGCGCCACCGCGCGATCGCCGAGGTCGCGGACGCGCCGCAGCGTGCCGAGCGAGTCCGGACCGCGGTTGACGAGGTCGCCGACGAAAATCAGGCGGGCGTCGCCGGGAATGCGGGGAAGCAGAAGCTCGAGGCTGCCGCGGCAGCCCTGCAGGTCGCCGATGGCGTAGAGGCTCATGGCAGGGCCGGGGCGGGGGTGAGGCTCGCCGCCGGCGCCAGCAGCGCCTCGATGTCCTCGGCGGTCAGCGCCCGCGCCAGACCCGCTTCGTCGCCGAACATCGCCTCGGCGAGCTGAGCCTTGCGCGCCTGCAGCGCGCGCATCCGCTCTTCGATCGTGCCGGCGCAGAGCAGCCGGTAGATAAAGACCGGCTTGTCCTGGCCGATGCGGTGCGCGCGGTCGCTCGCCTGCGCTTCCACCGCCGGGTTCCACCACGGATCGTAGTGGATGACCGTATCGGCGCTGGTGAGGTTGAGCCCCGTTCCGCCGGCCTTGAGACTCAGCAGGAAGAGCGGCACGTCGCCGCGCTGGAAACGCTCGACCTGGGCGGCGCGGTCGCGCGTCTCGCCGGTGAGCAGCGCGTAGTCCTGGCCCCGTTCGCGCAGCGCCGCCTCGATGAGTTCGAGCATCGAAGTGAACTGCGAGAAGAGCAGCACCCGCCGCCCGTCGGCGAGCAGATTGTCGAGCATTTCGAGCAGCGATTCGAGCTTGGCCGATTCGCCTGCCGCGCCGGCCGCGGCCAGACCGGTGAGTCGCGGGTCGCAGCAGACCTGCCGCAGCTTGAGCAGGGCATCGAGGACGAGAATCTGGCTGCGCTCGATCCCCTGTTCCGCCAGGGCGCTGCGGACCCGTTCGTGCATGCTGGCCCGCACCGCCTCATAGAGATCGCGCTGGGCGCCCTGCAGTTCGATGTAGCGCTCGATTTCGGTGCGGGGCGGCAGCTCGGGCGCCACTTCGTCCTTGCGCCGGCGCAGCACGAACGGCCGGATGCGGGTCGCCAGATGCGCGCGCCGGTCTTCGTCGCTGCGTTTTTCGATCGGGTTGCGATACAGGCGGGTGAAACTGGCCTGATCGCCCAGCAAGCCGGGCGTGAGCCAGTCGAACTGGGCCCAGAGCTCGCCGAGATGGTTTTCCAGCGGCGTGCCGGTGATCGCCAGGCGGTGCGTGACCTGGAGGTTGCGGATCGCTCCGGCGGCTTGCGTGCGCGGATTCTTGACCGCCTGCGCCTCATCGACGATGAGGATGTGGAAGCGGTGCTCGCAGAGCAGATCGGCATCCCGCGCCAGCAGCGCGAAGCTGGTGACGACGAGGTCGGATTCGTCGATGCGCGAGAACTCGCGGTGGCGGTCGGTGCCGTGCAGCTGCAGGCAGCGCAGCCCGGGCGCGAAGCGCGCCGTTTCCGCCATCCAGTTGTGCACGAGGGAGGTGGGGGCGATGACCAGCGCGGGGGCGGTCAGGCGGCCCCCTTCCTTTTCGGCGCAGATGTGGGCGATCGTCTGCAGTGTCTTGCCCAGGCCCATGTCGTCGGCGAGCAGGCCGCCCAGTTCATATTGCCGCAGGAACTGCAGCCAGTTCAGGCCCGCCTGCTGGTAGGGGCGGAGCTGCGCGCGCAGCATGGCGGGGACCGGGGCGGCTTCGAGCGCGGAAAAATTGGCCAGGCGGTGGGCGAAATCCCGAAGGTCGGGCGGACCCGACCAGGTCAGCACGCCGCGGTCGGTGAGCGTCGCCACCCGTGCCAGATCCATGCGCGCAACCGGCAGCATGCGCGCCGCGCGCCGCTGGCGCCAGCCGAGCCGGTCGGCGGAGTCCTTGCCGGCGCTGCGATGCTGCCCGTGCCGGTCGCCGATTTCGATCAGCGTGTCGAGCAGCGGCGCCACGCGTGCGCGCGGCAGGCGCACCACGCGCCGCGCGTCGATGCGGACCTGCAGCGTATCGCGCTCGGGATCGTCGAGCGCCGACTCGAGCAGCGGCAGCAGGGGATACCGGCGTTCGCCCACCCGGATGCCGAGTTCGAGATCGAACCAGTCAGGGCTTTTCTGGTTGTGGACGTTCACGTCCAGCTCGTCCGCCGACACCAGCTGCCAGGGGAAATCGTCGCCGATCTTGACGTCCCATCCCTGCTTGCGCCATGCCGCGATCGGGCCGTCGATCAGGCGCGCGGCGTCTTCGTCGTCGATTTCAAAGGCGGAATCGACGGTGCGGCGCTTGGGCGGCGGCGTGGGGTGCGACCACGGCCGCGCGCCGAATGCCTGCAGCTGGGTGATGACGCGCTCGACCTGGCGCATGTCCGGTGCGATGTCGACGGTCTCGCCATCGATCACCATGCGGCTGGGTGCGCGCTGCAGCGGCACGCGGATGCCGTCGATGCGCAGCGATACGAACACCGCCGCCGGCGGCGGCGGTGCGCCCGGAAGATCGTCCTCGCGGCGCCGCAGGCGCGCGGCGCCGAGACGGACGCAGACGGTGCCTGCGCCGTGCGCGATCCGCGGCGCCGGTTCGTCGGACGGCGCGGATTCCATCGGTTCGGAGTCCGCCGGTCCGGCCCAGGGGCGGGCGAAGCCGGGCGTGTCGGCGGTGGCGACGGCGGTGCGCAGCTGCGGCTGCCAATGCAGGAGCGCCGCGCCGGCGTGCTCGCACAGATGGCCGATCGCGCAGGAACAGTGGGATTCGATCTCCATCGGGGCGCCGGCGTTCTTGCGCGACAGCCGCACTCCGACCTGATAGCGGTGGTGCTCGGCGTCGAGCAGCTGGGCGCGCAGTTCCATGGCGTTGCTCGACACCGCGTCGAACTCGATGGCTGCTACGGCGTTGGCCCGCGCGAGCGCCTCACCCGCCTGCAGGGCGCCGACATGAAAAAAGCGCGCAAGATCCTGCGGCGTGGGCAGGAAGGGAGCGATGTCGGTACTTCGAGCGGCGCGCATGCCAGGAAAAAAACAAAGGAAAACTATTCATTATGCCGGGAATTCACCGGCCATGCATGACAGCAGCCTTGCTGCGCGCCCGCCCGCACGCCACCCTCACCCCGCGGGCGCTCTCCCACGCGGGAGCGGGGAAACTCCGCCCCGCAGCAGTCGCGCCCGCAGCGCCGGGTCGGCGAGCGCGTACGCGAGTGACGGATGCCGCGCGCTGGTGAGCGCATCCGGACAGGCATCCTGCGGCATCGCCGCTCCATCCTTGCCCAGCAGCACGCGCAGCGGCACGCCGGCCGCCTGCGCGGCCCGCAGATCGTCGCACTTGTCGCCGAACAGGGCGGAACGCGACAGATCCAGGTTCAGGTCGCGCGCCGCCGCGAGCAGCATCCCCGGCGCCGGCTTGCGGCAGTCGCAATCGCGGCGCAGCGCCCCGTCGCCGGCATCGGGGTGGTGCGGGCAGTGGTACACGCCGGCAAGCGGCGCGCCCGCCGCGGCGAAGCGCGCGCGCATCCACTGCGCCAGCGCATGAAAGTCGCCCTCGGTGTAGTAGCCGCGGGCGATTCCCGACTGGTTGGTGACGACCACCAGCGCATACCCCATGCGGGCCAGATCCGCCGCCGCGTCGAGCACGCCCGGCACGAAGGAAAAGTCTTCCTGCCGGTAGACGTAGCCATGGTCGATGTTGATGACGCCGTCCCGGTCGAGGAACGCCGCCGGCCGGCGATCCGATCCCCCGTGTTGCGGGGGGGGAGGGAGGGTGTCCGCAGGCATGCAGGCCGCTTCGCGGGTCCTAGGAATTCTTGAGCAGCCATCGGACATAGGCCGCCACGCCCTGTTCGACGGTCATCATCGGCGCCTCGAATCCGGCCGCGCGCAGCCGCGTCGTGTCGGCCTGCGTGTACGCCTGATACTTCCCCTTCAGCGCATCGGGGAATGCGATGTACTCGATCGTTCCCTGCGCCGCGGCCTGCGCCAGGGTGAGGGGGGTCTGGCCGTTGGCTTCGCGCAGCGCGTTGATCACCGCCAGCGCCACGTCGTTGAAACTCTGGGCGCGGCCGGTGCCGAGATTGAACACGCCGCTCGCCGGGTGGTCGAGGAAATGCAGGTTGGCCGCGACGACGTCGTCGATGTGGATGAAGTCGCGCCGCTGCTCGCCGTTGGCGAACCCGTGGCTGCCTTCGAAGAGCTTGACCTTGGCTTCGCGCCGGAACTGGTGGAAATGGTGGAAGGCCACCGACGCCATGCGTTCCTTGTGGCTTTCCCGCGGGCCGTAGACGTTGAAATAGCGCAGGCCGGTGACCGGCGGCAGTCCGCGCGGATTCGCGTCCAGGCGCCGCCGCACGACGTTGTCGAACAGCAGCTTCGAATAGCCGTAGACGTTGAGCGGACGCTCCGCGCCCCGCACCTCCTCGAACGCCGGCCCCAGTCCGTAGACCGCCGCCGACGACGCGTAGACGAGGGGCGTGCCCTTGTCCTCGCACCAGTCGAGCAGATCGACGGAGTAGCGGAAATTGTTCTCCATCATGTAGCGGCCATCGCGCTCCATGGTGTCGGAGCAGGCGCCTTCGTGGAACACCGCGGTGGCGCGCGGCAGGGCGTCCCCGCGCAGGCGGTCGATGAAGTCCGCCTTGTCGAGGTAGTCGGCGATCTCGAATTCCGCCAGGTTGCGGAACTTGTCGGCGCGGGTGCTGAGGTTGTCGACCGCCAGGATGTTGGTTTCGCCGCGCTCGTTGAGGGCGCGCAGGATGTTGGCGCCGATGAAGCCGGCCGCGCCGGTGACGATGATCATGGTTTCGCTTCCTGAGTGGCGGGTTCCGTTCCGAACAGTTCTTCATAGCCTACCGTCGCGGTGCCCAGCTTGCCGACGACGATGCCGCCCGCCCGGTTGGCGGTACGCATGGCCTCCGGCAGGCCGCGGCCCAGCGCCAGCATCGTGCCGAGCACGGCGATCACGGTGTCGCCCGCGCCGCTCACGTCGAACACCTCGCGCGCACGCGCCGGCACGCTCTCGACGCCGTGCTCCGTGAAAAGCGTCATGCCCTCCTCGCTGCGGGTGAGCAGCAGCGCCTGGAGGCCGAGGTCGCGGCGCAGCCGCTGCGCCCGCTCCGCGAGATCGTTCTCGTCGCGCCAGCGTCCGATCACCTCGCGCAGTTCGGCGCGGTTGGGGGTGATCACGGTTGCGCCGGCGTAGCGCGCGTAGTCGTCGCCCTTGGGGTCGACGAGCACCGGTCGATCCGCGGCGCGCGCCAGGTCGATCATGCGTCCGATGTGCGTGAGCCCGCCCTTGCCGTAATCGGAGAGGATCACCAGATCGTACTCCGGCAGCAGGCGCGCGTATTCGTCGAGGTGGGCGTCGAGCACTTCGGCTTCGGGCTGGCTTTCGAAGTCCAGCCGGGCGAGCTGCTGGCGGCGCACCACGATACGCAGCTTCACCGTCGTGGCCAAGGTTTTGTCGATGTGCAGATGGTCGCGCACCGCGTCGCGCTGCAGCAGCGCTGCGATCGCGCGGCCGGCTTCGTCGTCGCCCACCACGCTCAGCAGGCCGGCCTGGGCGCCGATCGCCGTGATGTTGCGCGCGACGTTGGCGGCCCCGCCCAGGCGCTCTTCCGCCTGCCCGACGCGCACCACCGGCACGGGCGCCTCCGGCGAGATGCGCTCGGCATCACCAAACCAGTACCGGTCGAGCATCACGTCCCCCACCACCAGGATGCGGGCACGGCGTAGTTCGTGTCGTTGCATTTCGCTCATGCGTGTGTCCGCGGTACGTGTCGTTCCATTGCATTCGTCTCCGCACCCGCAAGCGGATTGCGGCGCGGGCGCGGAAGGCGCCCTGCCCCCTCTCCCGCTTGCCGGAGAAGGCGGGGGTGAGGATGGTAAAAAATGGCTAGTGTAGTGCGTCGCAAATACTGGCGCGAAAGAAACCTGGACTCATTGGTGGGCGGAGCGGATGGCCCGGCGCAGGGAATGGGCGTGCAATTGCGGCGATGGCCCGGCATCACGCAGGCGCGCGGCGGCTGCACTCCGCCAGGGCCGCCTACGCGGTGGTCGCCCCTGCGGGGCGACTGCGCTGCGCTGCGCAGTCCGCGGGCGCACGGCCGAACTCGCGCAGCGTCCTGCGGACGCCGCGCTCAAACATGCGGCCGTAAGTCAGAGGTG
>JAKCCX010000105.1 GCA_021838715.1 Pseudomonadota bacterium
CCGCTTGCCAGTCGCGCAGGCGCCGCCAGCAGGTTACCCCAGAGCCGCAGCCCATCTCGCGCGGCAACATCTCCCAGGGAATGCCGCTGCGTAGCACAAACAGAATGCCCGTCAGCGCGGCGCGTGCCGAGATCGGCGGCCGGCCACCCTTTGGCCGCGGGCGCGGCGGAGGAAGCAAGGGCTCGAGGATCGACCACAGGCTGTCGGAGAGTTGGGGCGCGGGCATGCCCCTTCATGAATCAAATTGAATCAAGGTACAAGCGGTTTTGAAAGGGGCTCTTAGCGAGGCCCAGGGCATCGAACTCGCCCGCGACTTCGTGCAGGTGGAGTTTGTCGCTTCCGGCATGATCGCCGACCTCAATGTGCATTGGGATAGGGCCGAGGACGGTACGCCTAAGCCCCACGCCCATGTTATGCTGACCATGCGATCCGTGGACGAAAACGGCTTCGGCCCGAAGGTGCGGGAGTGGAACCGCACGGAGCTGGTCGAGCAATGGCGCGAGCGTTGGGCCGATCATGCCAACGAGCGGCTGGCCGAACTCGACATCGACGCGCGCATCGACCATCGCAGCCTTGAGTCGCAGGGCATCGCGCTGGAGCCGCAGACCAAGATCGGCGCACCGGCGCAACGCATCGAGGCCGCCGGGGTCGAGGCCGACCGCGCCGAAGATCACCGCCGTATCGCCCGCGAGAACGGCGCGCGCATCGTCGCCGATCCATCTTCCGCCCTGGGTGCGATCACGCGGCAGCAATCGACCTTCACGCGGCGCGACATGGCGATGTTCGCGCATCAGCACAGCGACGGAATCGAGCAGTTCAACGCAGTCATGGGCGCGATGCGGAATGCGCCCGATCTAGTCGAACTCGGCTCGGACGGACGCGGCGAGGACCGCTTCACCACGCGCGAGATGATCGAGACCGAACAGCGCCTGCACCGCGCCGCCGAACGCATGGCTGAGAAGGAACGCCATGAGGTCGGTGACAGGGACCGCGAAGCGGCGCTGGCGCGTGCGGAAGCGCGCGGCCTTGTCCTTTCGGGAGAGCAGGCCGACGCTCTGGCGCATGTCACGGACGGGCGCGATCTCGGCGTCGTCGTGGGTTACGCCGGAACGGGAAAGAGCGCGATGCTGGGCGTGGCGCGCGAAGCCTGGGAAGCGGCGGGCTACGAGGTCCGGGGCGCGGCGCTGTCGGGCATCGCCGCCGAGAATCTGGAAAGCGGATCGGGCATCGCGTCGCGCACCATCGCCGGCATGGAACACGGTTGGGGACAGGGTCGCGACGCGCTCACGTCCCGCGATGTGCTTGTCATCGACGAGGCGGGCATGGTCGGCACGCGCCAGTTGGAGCGCGTGCTGTCCCATGCCGCCGAGGCGGGCGCCAAGGTCGTACTGGTCGGCGATCCGCAGCAACTTCAATCTATAGAGGCGGGCGCGGCGTTCCGCTCCATTCACGAACGCCACGGCGGCGCGGAGATCCGCGAGGTACGCCGCCAGCGGGAGGACTGGCAGCGCGACGCCACCCGCGATCTGGCGACTGGCCGGACCGGCGAGGCGATCCATGCCTATGATGGTCACGGCATGGTCCATGCCGCGCCGACACGGGAACAGGCGCGTGACGATCTGATCGGCCGCTGGGACCGCGGCCGGCAGGCATCGCCCGACCAGAGCCACATCATCCTCACCCATACCAATGACGAGGTGCGCGCGCTCAACGAGGCGGCGCGCGGACGGATGCGGAAAGCCGGCGATTTGGGCGATGACGTACGCCTGACGGTCGAACGCGGCGAACGCAGCTTCGCCAGCGGGGATCGCGTCATGCTCCTTCAGAACGAGCGCGGCCTGGGCGTCAAGAACGGCATGCTCGGGACCATCGTCGAGATCAGCGAGCGATCCATGTCCGTGCGCACCGACGACGGGCGCGGCGTCTCGTTCGACCCGAAGGATTACGACCGCATCGACCACGGCTATGCCGCGACCATCCACAAGGCGCAGGGCATGACGGTGGACCGCACCTATGTGCTAGCGACGCCAGGCATGGACGCCCACGCCAGCTATGTCGCCCTGTCGCGGCACCGGGACGGCTTGGAGCTACATTATGGCCGGGATGATTTCGCCAATCAGGACCCGCTCACTCGCATCCTGTCGTGCGACAGGGCCAAGGATATGGCCACCGATTACGAGCGCGCCGATCCGGCCCAAAGCTATGCTGAGCGGCGCGGCATCACCTTCCGCCAGCGGGTGGAGCGGGTGGTCGAGATCGCCAAACAGGTTCCCGAGAAGGTGCGCGGTATGTTCGACGGTGTAAATTCGCGCGCAATAGTGACCCCCTGAGGGGTGGTTTTCGCGTCCAATAATGACCCCCCCTTTAACGCTGTGTGGCAGCCTCCCTTCCTTTGTCCGGGAAGGGAGTTCGGGGGGTGATTGGTGTGGACCAGATCGGTCAGATACGACGGGCGTATTTCGAGCAGCGGCGACCGATCAAGGAGATCGTGCGGACGCTGTCGGTGTCGCGCGCGACAGTACGCAAGGTGATCCGCGGCCGGACGACCGAGTTCAAGTATGAGCGCGGCGTGCAGCCGGCGCCGAAGCTGGGCGAATGGGTCGCGGTTCTGAGCGAGATCTTGGAGCAGGAAGCGAAGCTGCCGCGGCGGGAACGGCGCTCGACCCAGCGCCTGTTCGAGGAGCTGCGCGGGCGTGGCTACGACGGCGCGCACGACAGCGTGCACCGGTTCGTGAAGGCGTGGCGGGATGAACGGGCACGGGTCCCGGCCCGAGCGTTCGTTCCGATGAGCTTTGCGCCGGGCGAGGCGTACCAGTTCGATTGGAGCCACGAGACGATCACGCTCCAAGGGCTGCCGCTAATGATCAAGGCGGCGCACATGAAGCTGTCGCACAGTCGCATGCCGTTCGTGCGCGCCTACTTCCGCGAGACTCAGGAACTGGTCTTCGATGCCCACGACAAGGCATTCCAGTTTTTCGGCGGGGTCTGCCGGCGTGGCATCTACGACAACATGAAGACAGCGGTGGAGGCGATCTTTGTTGGCAAGGCGCGCCAGTACAACCGCCGCTTTTTGCAGATGTGCTCGCACCATCTGATCGAACCGGTGGCGTGCACGCCGGCGTCGGGCTGGGAGAAGGGGCAGGTCGAGAACCAGGTCGGCAATCTGCGCGACCGGCTGTTCCTGCCAAAGCCGCGGGTGAAGAGCCTCACCGAACTGAACGCCTGGCTGGAAGATCAGTGCATCGCTTACGCCAAGCGCACCCAACATCCGGAGTTCAAGGAACGGACCATCTGGGAGGTGTTCCAGGAGGAGCGAGCGAGCCTGATGGCGCTGCGCGGGCCGTTCGACGGCTTCGTCGAGAAGGCGGTCCGCGCCAGCACCACGTGCCTGATCATGGCCGATCACAATCGCTACAGCGTCGACGCGCGCGCTGCCGGCCGGATGGTACTCGTGCGCTCGCATGCCGAGCGCATCGTCGTGCTGCTGGACAATGAGGTGGTCGCCGACCATCCGCGCCAGTTTCGGCGCGATCAGATCATCTACGATCCCTGGCATTATCTGCCGGTTCTCGTGAAGAAGCCCGGCGCGTTGCGCAACGGCGCTCCATTCAAGGATTGGAGCCTGCCGACGGCGTTGGCTCAGGTGCGCGCCAAGCTGAAGAGCCACACCGACGGGGATCGCCAGTTCGTCAAGGTGCTGGGCGCGGTGCTCGACCATGGCCTGGCCGCGGTCGAGGCGGCCTGTGCCGAAGCCCTGGAGGCCGGCATTGCCAATGGCGATGTGATTCTCACCGTGCTCGCCCGGCGGCTTCAGCCGATACCGGTGCCGAGCATCACGACGCCCAATGCGCTGCGCCTGAAGATCGAACCCATGGCGGATTGCCGTCGCTACGACAGCATAAGGAAGGAAGCCTGATGGAGCGTCACGACATCCTCGACGCCATGAGCGAACTCAAGCTCTACGGCATGCGCGCCAGCTTCGACGAGATCGCCGGCAAGGGCCTCGTCCGCCGTGACGAGATCTATCCCCTCATCGCCAGCTTGATCCGGGCGGAGCGCACGCACCGCCAGGCGCGATCAATCAGCTATCGCATCAGCGGCGCCAAGTTCCCGGTGTTGAAGGATCTCGACAGCTTCGTATTCGCCGACACGCCCGTCGATCAGGGACAGGTGCGCGAACTGACAACCGGTACTTTCCTCGATGCCAAGCGCAACACCATCTTTATCGGCGGCACCGGCACCGGCAAAACCCATCTCTGCATCGCCGTCGCTGCCGCCGTCATCCGGAGCCGTGCTCGGGGACGGTTCTTCAACCTCGTCGATCTCGTCAATCAGCTCGAGCAGGAAAAGGCCGCCGGCAAGAGCGGACGCTTGGCCGAGAAGCTGCTGCGCCACGATCTCGTCGTCATCGACGAACTCGGCTATCTCCCATTCAGCCAATCCGGCGGGCAGTTGCTGTTCCATCTCATCAGCAAGCTTTACGAGAACACCTCGCTCCTGATCACCACCAACCTCGCCTTCGCCGATTGGCCCCAGGTGTTCGGTGACGTCAAAATGACCACCGCCATGCTCGATCGCCTGACGCATCACTGCGACATCGTCGAGACCGGCAACACCAGCTGGCGCTTCAAAAACCGAAACTGAAAACCCTCCCCCGGACCCCCTCCCGGGCTTCTCCTCGTGGGTGCACAGGGACCTCCCACGCCCGCCGCTGCGCGCAACGCCCAGGGCGCTGCGCTCCGGGCGCGGGTCCCTCCTATGCACTACGCGGATAAGCCCAATCTTGTGCACCCAGAGGGGTCGTTATTGGACGCGAAATCGGGGTCGCGATTGGAAGCGAATTGACACTGTGCCTGCTGCGCGGCCTGACGCAGTCCCTCCACGAGCATTTCGACGAAGGGACCACTGTGTGGATGGTTGCCGCTTGCATGCTCGGCAACGAATTTACGCAGCGT
>JAKCCX010000032.1 GCA_021838715.1 Pseudomonadota bacterium
CGACGATCGCCTTGCCCAGGGTGAAGTGCGGATGATCCATCCAGTACTTGCCGATCGGCGCGTCGGTGTCGTAGAACCGGTCGCCGTGGCGCTGCGCGAACCACAGAAGGAAGCGCGAATTCTCGATTCCGCCCATGGCGAAAATGAACCGCCGCGCGCGGATCGTCATTTCCTTGCCGGTATAGCTGCGGAAACGGGCCGAGGTGATCCGGCCGCCGCCATTGCCGCGGTCGCCGGCGATGTCGATCAGGTTGGCGTCGAGGAACAGCGCCGCGTGCCGGGACTCCGTGAGTTCCTTCTCGTACTTGCCGCGGAACCGGACCGGCGGCGAGAACTGGAACTGGAACGCCCGGACGACATCGCCCCGCGGTCCCGGATCATCGAAGTCGTTGCGAACCTCGAGGATGTCGCAGGCCTTGTCGAGGTAGGGATGCAGTTCCCGGTATTCGATGGGCCACTTGTACTCCGGGCCCAGATAGTCGCGCCGGAAATCGAGCTCGGTGAACGGACGGCACCAACCGCCCCAATGGTTGGTGCTGCCGCCGAGGAAACGAAGCCGCGAGCCGTCGAGCGTCAGATAGGGGTCGCCGATGACCTTGCCCTTGTAGCAATCCTGGGACGCCTCCGAAAAGTGGTCGCTGCCGCCCTCGCAGAGCGCGATGCGGTAGCCGTGCCGCTTCAATTCGTTGGTGAGGGTGATGCCGGCCGCGCCCGCGCCGACGATGCAGACATCGAACTCGCCGCGCGACGCCTCGCCGACGTCGGCGACGTTGAGGTCGTAGCGCATCAGAGGTCCTCTTCCTTCAGCAGCCACCCGTCGACGATCCGGAGGTTTCCGCCCGGTCTGCCCTCGCCGCGGGCCTGCGCCGCGGGCAGACGACCGAAGCCGGCGGCAAGGGCGAAGAAAGCGGAAAACAAGGTGCTCAGCAAGGTTCTGCGGCGCATGGCAGGTCCCGATCCGGGTTGTCGCCTGGGGCCAGGCGAAGGGCGGAGCGAGTCTACGTGGGAGAAGGCGGGGATTGCGGGTCGATTTGTTTCAAAACGTTTACCGCTTCGGAACGTCCGCCCGGCCCGTCCCGCGCGCGGGAAGGGGGGAACCCCCTATAATCGTCCGCTTTGCCGATCCGCCCGACGGAGTCCGTCATGCTGCCGTTCATCACCGACGCCTACGCCCAGACCGCCACCCCCGCCGCGCAACAGCCGAGCTGGATGCCGATGGTCATCCTGACCGCCATGATGCTCGTCATGTACGCCCTGCTGATCCGCCCCCAGGCGAAGAAGCAGCGGGAGCAGAAAGCCATGAACGAGGCCCTGGCCAAAGGCGACGAAGTGGTCACCTCGGGCGGTCTGATCGGCCGCATCACCGAATTGACCCCGCAGTACATGACCCTGCAGGTGGGATCGGCCGGCGACAAGCCGGTCACGATCACCGTGCTGCGCAGTTCCGTGCAGACGCTCCTGCCCAAGGGCACCATGAAATCCCTCAACTGAATCGCGCCGTGCACCAGCGGGATATCGTGGCTTCCACGGCAATGTACCTGGCATGACAGAAACCCGGGGTGACCGGCTGCAAAGGGGGACTGAGGCCTCCTTTGCGCGTCTCCCGCGGCCTTTGCAACCGTCCCTCCGGCAACCATGAACCGCTACCCCCTCTGGAAGTATCTGATCATCGCCGCCGCACTCGCGTTCGGGGTGCTCTACACGATCCCCAACTTCTTCGGGGACGCGCCGGCCGTGCAGATCGCCTCGGTCAAGGCCACGGTCCATGCCGATACGACCCTGCTCAGCACGGTGCAGCAGATCCTGGCGCAGGACAAGGTCGCGCAGCAAGGCATCACGCTCGACATCGTCGGCGAGAACCCGACGATCCGCGTGCGGTTCGCCGACACCGACATCCAGAACCGCGCCCGCGAACTCCTCGACAAGGCGCTCAATCCCGACCCCAGCGATCCGACCTACGTCGTCGCGCCCAACCTGATCCCGCGCACCCCGGGCTGGCTGCAGCGCATCCATGCGCTGCCGATGTACCTCGGCCTCGACCTGCGCGGCGGGGTGCACTTCCTCATGCAGGTCGACCTCAACGCGGCGGTGGCCCACCGCATGGAGGGCGTCCGCAACGATCTGCGCACCACCCTGCGCAACAAGGACATCCGCAACGCCGGCATGCGCATGACGGGCGCAAGCCTGGAAATCGCGTTCCGGGACGCGGCGGCCCGGGACAAGGCGATCCCGGTGATCGAGGACGCGAACCGCGACCTCGTCGCCCGCGCCGGCGGCTCGGCGCTGGAGCCCACCGCGATCGTTTCGCTGACGCCGGCCGCCCGGACCCAGGTGCGCGACAACGCGCTCAAGCAGAACATCACCACGCTCAAGAACCGGATCAACGAACTGGGCGTCTCGGAACCGATCATCCAGCAGCAGGGGGCGGATCGCATCGTGGTGGAACTGCCGGGGGTGCAGGACACCGCGCGGGCCAAGAGCATCATCGGCCGCACCGCGACGCTCGAAGCCCATCTGGTCGACGTCAGCCCCGAGGGCATCGCCGCGGTCAACGGCTCCGTGCCGCCGCCGTTCGGCTCCGAGCGCTTCACCGTCGGCAACGATGCGCCGGTGGTGGTGAAGAAAGACGTGATCTTCTCCGGCGAACAGCTGGAAGGCGCCCAGGCGACGTTCGACGACCAGCAGCGGCCTGCCGTGGCGGTGACGCTCAACGACGCGGCCGGGCAACTCATGCGGGAAATCACGCGCGCCAACCTGCACAAGCCGATGGCCGTGATCCTGTTCGAGAAAGGACGCGGCGAGGTGCTCACCGTTGCGACGATCCAGTCCGAATTCGGGTCGCGCTTCCAGATCACCGGGGTCGGAACCCCCGAAATGGCCAACGACCTCGCCCTGCTGCTGCGCGCGGGCTCGCTCGCCGCGCCGATGGACATCATCGAGGAACGGCTGATCGGGCCGAGCCTGGGCGCGGCGAACATCGCCTCGGGCCTGCATTCGACCGAGGTCGGATTCGCGATCGTCTCGCTCTTCATGATCGCCTACTACATGGTCTTCGGCCTGGTGTCGGCGACTTCGCTGGCGATCAACCTGATGCTGCTCATCGCGCTGCTGTCGCTGCTGCAGGCCACCCTGACGCTGCCCGGCATCGCCGCGATCGCCTTCACGCTCGGCATGGCGATCGACTCGAACGTGCTGATCAACGAGCGCGTCCGCGAGGAGTTGCGCAAGGGGGCCGCGCCGCAGCATGCGATCGCGCAGGGCTACGACCGGGCGTTCGCCACCATCATCGACTCCAACGTCACCACCCTCATCGCCGGCGTATTCCTGTTCATGCTCGGCTCGGGGCCGGTGCGCGGCTTCGCCGTGGTGCACGTCCTGGGCATCCTCACCTCGATCTTCTCCGCGGTGTTCATCTCGCGGGGGGTGATCAACCTGATCTACGGCTCGCGCCGGCGTCTGCAGTCGATCGCCATCGGACAGGTCTGGCGGCCGGACGCGGCAACGACGACGAAGAAGTAGGCAATTCGAACACTGACATATTGACGTTCCGACAAATGCTGGACACCCGCCCCTCACCCCTTCCCCCTCTCCCGCCGAGGGAGAGGGGGAATGTCGTCCGCGAAATGGTCGTCAACCATTTCGCGAAAGCTCAATAGGCCCGCCATGGAGTTCTTCCGTATCCGGCGAACGATTCCGTTCATGCGCTATGCGCCGATCCTGAACGGCATCTCGCTCGCCAGCTTTCTCGTCGCCGTGGGGTTCCTCCTCTTCCGCGGCCTCAACCTGTCGATCGAATTCACCGGCGGCACGGAGATGGAGGTGTTCTACCGTGCGCCGGTGAATCTCGAGCAGGTGCGCCGCGAAATCGCCAAGGTCGAACCCGGCGATTTCGAGGTGCAGAGCTTCGGGTCGTCCGAGGACGTGCTCATCCGGCTGCCCGCGCACAAGGGCTTCACCTCGGGTCAGCAGGCCGAGCGGGTCTTCGCCGCGCTCACCGCCGTGCCGACGGCGGGCGAAGCAGGCGCCTGCACCGCGCTGCACGGGCAATATGCGAAGTTCATCGCGCTGCCGGCCGCGCAGCGCACGGCGGCGCTGTCGTCGGCGCTGAGCGAGGCCCAAAAGAGTCTCTCCGGCCAGTGCACCGAGCTGCGGCGGGT
This sequence comes from Pseudomonadota bacterium, assembly GCA_021838715.1. Classification (GTDB taxonomy): domain Bacteria; phylum Pseudomonadota; class Gammaproteobacteria; order Burkholderiales; family Burkholderiaceae_F; genus GJ-E10. The sequence goes on from JAKCCX010000032.1 coordinate 4,158, forward strand.
GGAATTCGTCGGCCCGCAGGTGGGGTCGGAACTGGCGGAAAACGGCAGCATCGCGCTGGCGATGGTGGTGCTCGGCATCATGATCTACCTCGCCTTCCGCTTCGAGAAGAAGTTTTCGATCGCGGCGATCGTCGCCAACCTGCATGACGTCGTCCTGGTGGTCGGGGTGTTCTCGATTTTCCGCCTGGAGTTCTCGCTGCCGGTGCTGGCGGCGGTGCTGGCGGTGCTGGGCTATTCGGTCAACGAGTCGGTGATCATTTTCGACCGGGTGCGGGAGCATTTCCGCACCATGCGCAAGGCGAGCGTGACCGAGGTCATCGACTCGGCGATCACGGCGACGATGTCGCGCACCGTCATCACCCACGGCGCCACCCTCACCATGACGGTGACGATGCTGATCTTCGGCGGCCCGGCGCTGCACAACTTCGCGCTGGCGCTGACGCTGGGCATCCTGTTCGGCGTCTACTCGTCGGTGTTCGTCGCCGCGGCGATCGCGAAGTATCTGGGCGTGCAGCGCTCGGATCTGGTGCGGCCGGCGAAGGAGGAACGGGCGGTCTGACGGTACAATGCACCGCGCGGATCAAACCCCGGGAGTTCAAGATGACCAAATTGCTCTTCATCCGGGCGGAATGGGATGTGGATGCTGGTGTATGGGTTGCCACGTCGGACGATGTTCCTGGCTTGGCGACGGAGGCGGAAACCCTGGAATCCCTGTCTGCCAAACTCGACGTGCTGGTGCCGGAACTGCTCGATGCGAACGGATATCCCGATGGATCCGACGTTCCATTTGAGCTGCTGGCACGCAAGTTTTCCATTGCCCATCGCCGCACCGCTCCTTGATGGGCGCCAACTTCACGCCGGATTTGAAACGCGTGCTGACTGACGCAGGATGTCAATTCGAACGTACCGGAAAAGGCGACCACGAGATCTGGTTTTCACCACATACCGGGATCCGATTTCCGGTCGACAGCAAAATCAAGTCGCGGCATACCGCAAATGCGGTTCTCAAGCAGGCAGGACTCCCTAAGCGCTTTTGATTTCGCTGCCGGCGCCAGGACCCGGTGCGATGATCGCACGCGACACCTCAGCAGCGCCGAGCCAGCTCTTCCGCCTTGCCGAGGTAGGTCGCCGGGGTCAGCGCCAGCAGCGTCGCCTTGGCATCCTCCGGGATCGGCAGGTCGCGCACGAAGGCCTGCATCCGGGCGGCGTCGATCGCCTGGCCGCGGGTCAGGGCCTTGAGCTTTTCATAGGCTTCGGGAACGCCGTAGCGCCGCATCACCGTCTGCACCGGCTCGGCGAGCACTTCCCAGGCCCGGTCGAGATCCGCCGCGAGCGCGGCTTCATTGACTTCCAGCTTGCCCAGGCCGCGCAGGCAGGCGCGATAGGCGATCCGGCAATAGCCGAAGGCGACCCCGAGGTTGCGCAGCACGGTCGAGTCGGTGAGATCGCGCTGCCAGCGCGATACCGGCAGTTTCTCGGCAAGGTGGCGCAGCAGGGCGTTGGCGATGCCGAGATTGCCTTCGGAGTTCTCGAAATCGATCGGATTGACCTTGTGCGGCATGGTCGAGGAGCCCACCTCACCCGGGCGCAGCTTCTGGCGGAAATATCCCAGCGAGATGTAGCCCCAGAGGTCGCGGTCCAGGTCGATCAACACGGTGTTGGCGCGCGCCATCGCATCGAACAGCCGCGCCATCCAGTCATGCGGTTCGATCTGGATGGTGTGCGTGTTGAAGCGCAGCCCCAGCCGCTCGACCACGCCGCGGGCGAACCCCTCCCAGTCGATCTCCGGCGCCGCGACGCGATGCGCGTTGAAATTGCCCACCGCGCCGTTCATCTTGCCGCGCGGCTCCACCGCCGCGATCGCCTCGATGGCATCGGCAAGGCGGGTGGCGAAGTTGGCGAATTCCTTTCCTACCGTGGTCGGTGTTGCGGTCTGCCCATGGGTCCGCGATAGCATCGGAACCGCGGCATGGGCGTGCGCCTTCTCCCGCACCTGGGCATGGATGGCGCGCAGATCCGCCAGCAGCAGTTCGCGTCCCGCGCCCAGCATCAGCGCATGGGAAACGTTGTTGATGTCCTCGGAGGTGCAGGCGAAATGGATGAACTCCGCCGCGTCCCGCAGCGCCGGCAGATGCGCGCCGCGCCGCCGGATCCAGTACTCGACCGCCTTGACGTCGTGGTTGGTCTCCGCCTCGATCGCCTTGATCTCGGCGCAATCGTCGACGCTGAACCCGTCGACGAGGCCGCGCAGGGTCTGCGTCGTCCCGGCATCGAACGGCGGCAGCTGCGGCATGCCCAGCGTGGTCAGGCCGATCAGCCACTCGATCTCCACGCGCACGCGGGCCCGCATGAACGCATATTCGGAAAACACACTGCGCAACGCGGCCGCGCCCGCGGCGTAGCGGCCATCGAGCGGGGAAACCGCGGTCAGCGGCGACAATGGCAACGACGGCGGCAGGGAATCGGATTCAGACAAGGGAGGACTTCCGAAATGAAAGGGACGCAGGACGCGCGGAAGTGTTGCATTTTAGCAAACACCCCTCCGCCACCGGGCGTCGACATGCCCCGATATTGGTCCAAGATATACTGCCCGGCGAACGGGAATCGTTGAACGAACAAGAAATCGACGGTCCGAATCACACGCACCCACAAGAACCGGTTTCCGCAATCCGAACCCTCAAGTCCCATGCTGAAAAACATCCGACTGATTGCCTCGCCCACCAGCCCTTACGCGCGCAAGGTTCGCGTCGTCATGGCCGAGAAGCGCATCGAATGCGAGGTCGACATGGTCGACGTCTGGGCGCCGGACTCCCCGATCGCTCGCGCCAATCCGTTGGGGAAAGTCCCGTGCCTCATCATGGATGACGGCGATGCGGTATTCGACTCGCGGGTGATCGTCGAGTATCTCGACACGCTCACGCCGGTCGGCCACCTGATCCCGAACACCGGCCGCCAGCGCGTCGCGGTCAAGACCTGGGAGGCGCTCGCCGACGGCATCATCGACGCGGCGGTGCTGGTGCGCGTGGAGCACAGCCAGCGCCACGAGGCACATCGCTCGCAGGACTGGATCGATCGCCAGACCGGCAAGATTCAAAGCGGCCTGCAGGCCGCGTCGGAGTGGCTGGGCGAGAAAGGCTGGTGCAACGACCAGCACTTCAGTCTTGCCGACATCGCGCTGGGCGTGATGCTGGGGTACCTCGACTTCCGCTTCGCCCACATCGACTGGCGGACGGCGCACCCCAATCTGGCGCTGCATTACGACAAGCTGGCGGCGCGGCCGAGTTTCCAGGAAACCGTGCCGCCGCAGGCGAACTAGGCCATCATCCGCAGCGCAGCGGGCAACACGAACGGCAGGACGCGGCAACGAGCCGCGCACGCACCGGACCACCCGGCGGGACTATCATATGGGGGAGTCCATAGCCGCCCCGCCCGGGGCCTTGCGCGGATGAAGCACCTGCCGCCCCCCCCTTCCCGAACGCACCGTCTCCGCCCTGCTGCCCGTGCCGCACGGCGCGTCGTCGTGCCTGCCGTTGCCGCACTGCTCTCGGCAACCATCGCGATCGAACCGGTCGCGTGGGCGCAGGAGTTGCCGACGCTCGGCCAGGCGGGCGCGGAGTATCTGACGCCGCTCGAGGAGCGGATGTATGGCGAACAGATCATGCGGGTTCTGCGCGGCGACCCGTCCTATCTCGACGACCCGGAAACCACCGACTACATCAACCGTCTCGGCTACCAGCTGGTTTCGGTCAGCGCGGCGCGCGACATCAATTTCGAATTCTTCGTCCTGCGCGACAGCACGATCAACGCCTTTGCCCTGCCGGGCGGATTCATCGGCGTGCATACCGGCCTGATCCTTGCCGCGCAGAGCGAATCGGAACTCGCGGCGGTGCTCGCCCACGAAATCGGCCACGTGCAGCAACGCCACCTGGCGCGGCAGCTCGCGCAACAGCGCGACAACGCGCTGATCACCATCGGGTCGCTGCTGCTCGCGCTGCTCGCGGCCCGTACCGAATACGGCCCGCAGGCGGCGATGGCGGTCGGCCAGGCCGCCGCGGCACAGCGCAGCCTCGCATTCTCGCGCGCGGACGAACGCGAGGCCGACCGCGTCGGCTTCCAGATCCTGACCGCGGCCGGATTCGATCCGCAAGGCATGGTGTCGTTCTTCCGCCGCATGGAGCAAGGCACGCGGGCCTACGACAGCATGGCTCCCGAGTACCTGCAGACCCACCCGCTGACCGCCGAGCGGATCGCCGACATGATGGGGCGGGTGCGGCAGGCCGGCACCCACCAGCATGCCGACAGCCTGGATTTCCAGCTGATCCGCGCGCGGTTGCGCGTGCTGCAGGACGAATCGACGTCGGCGCTGCAGGATCGGATCGCGGGCTTCAACTACGCCATCGAGCACCATACGGAATTGACCGACACGGCCTCGTACTACGGCCTGGCCGCGGCCTACCTGGATCTCAATCGTCCCGCTCCGGCGCTTGCCGCCGCGCTCGCGGCACGCAAGTCGACCCGGGGCGATTCGTCCGTGCTCGACGACATGGTCGCGGAAGCGAGCTACCAGGCGGCGAAGACGCCCGCGCAGCGGGAAGACGCCCTCGCCCTGGCCAAGGCCGACACGAACCGCTATCCGCTGTCGCAGGCGGTCGCGCTCGAGTATGTCGACATGCTGCAGCGGGCACACCACGACAAGCGGGCGATCGCATACATGCAGAACCAGCTCGCGATCCCGCACAGCGATCCGGATTACTACGGGTATCTCGCCAAGAGCTATTCGGCGCTGAACGAAAAGACGCGCTCGCACCAGGCGACCGCCGAAATGTACGTCCTGCTCGGTTCCACCACCGCGGCCGTGGAGCAACTGCGGCTTGCGCACAAGATCGCCGACGCCGACTTCTATACGATGACCGAGGTCGATGCGCGGCTGCACGAACTCACCGCGAAGATGCAGCAGGATGCGGGGGGCGCGAAGAAATCCCAGGGCGGAGGCGGCGGGGACGGAGACGGAAGCTAGGAGCGCGCGCGGGAGAGGGGGTACCCCTTCCGCCACGCCCCGTCACCGATACGCCTGCAGAAACGTGAACGTGCGCGTACGCAAATACCAGGGGTCGGGCGCCGCCGCGTAAAAGCCCACATGCCCGCCCTGCGCCGGCTGATCGATCGCCACGCTGGGCGCGACGTCCGTCGGGCGCGGCAGACTGGCCGCCGGCACGAACGGATCGTTGCCGGCGTTCAGGGCGAGCAGCGGCACCGCGACATGGCGCAGCCAGGGCTTGGCCGATGATCGATGCCAGTAGTCCTCGACGCCGCGGAATCCATGGACTGGGGCCGTGAAGGCGTCGTCGAACTCCCGGAGCGTCCGGCAGCGGCCGATCCGCTGCGCGTCGGCGAGCCCGGGGAACCGCCGGACCTTGTGCAGCGCTTTGGGAATCAGCGTGCGCAGAAACATGCGCGTATACACGCGATTGAAGCCGTGCTCGAGCGCGGCGCCGCCCGCGGCCAGGTCGAAGGGCGCGCTGATTGCCGCGCAGGCCCGCAGCGTCGACGACGCCGCCGCCCCCTGCTCCCCGCACCATTTCGCCAGGGCATTGCCCCCCAGCGAAATGCCGACGGCAAAGCGGGGCGCCGCGGGCCAGGTGCCGGCGACGCGATCCAGCACCCAGGCGATCTCCGCGCTGTCGCCCGAGTGGTAGGCGCGGGCGTGGCGATTGTCCTCGCCGCCGCAGCCGCGGAAATGCACGACGAGCCCGCGCCAGCCGCGCCTGCGGCAGCCGTCCATCAGCACGCGCGCATAGTGGGACGACGAGTCGCCTTCGAGGCCGTGGAACAGCACGAGCACCGGCGCGCCGGCGTCGGCGCCGCCATCCCATGCGTGGTCGATGTCGAGAAAATCGCCGTCCGGCGTGTCCCAGCGTTCGCGGCGATAGGGGATGTCCGGCGTCGGGATCCAGCGGGCCGGAACGATGGTCTGGGTGTGGCCGCCGGGAAGCCACCAGGGGGCATCGCACGCGGCGGACGTCCGGTCCGCGGACGCCCCAGGGGCAAGCTCCGACCTCAGTGCACCGTCCCCGAATGCGCCTCGACCTCCACCGCATGCCCTTCGGGCACCGGCGCGGCGAAGTGCATCACCATCTTCCACCCCGTGGGAAGCTTCACGAAGGAATTGGACGCCAGAACGTGCACGACCTGCGTCGTTCCGCCTTGCGGGACGACGAACTCCTCGATGACGTTGGTCACCGCCATCGTCGACGATTCGAAGATCCGCCGGCCCGTCGCACGGATGGCGATGCCGCCGGAGCCGAGCAGCGACGACCAGGATGCGCGCACCGCGCTGTAGCCGACGATCCGCACGCCGCCCGGATGGACGCAGCACACGTCGTCATCCTGCAGCCAGAGTTCCATCAGGCCGTCGAGGTCGCCGCGTTCCAGCGCCTCGTAAAACGCCTGTTCGCACTCTTCCACCGAGGCGAAGAGGATGGATTTCGCAAAGCGCTGCATGGGGATCGTGCCTGGTTATGCGCCGGTCGAGCGCGGGTCAATGCCCATGGCGAACGTGCTCGCCGGGCTTCAATCGATAGCGCGTGCCGCAATACGGACACATCGCCTCGCCGCGCTCTTCCAGGGGAAGATAGACGCGCGGATGGTGATTCCACAACGGCATCGCCGGGTTGGGGCAGTATGCGGGCAGCTCGTCGGCACGCAGTTCGACGACGGGCAGTTCGGCACGGGCGGTCGCGGTCATGGGTTCCTCACACTGCCGTCAGCCAATGACGGTACCGCTCGTCGCGGCCGTGGATGACGTCGAAGAAGCGTTTCTGAATGCGTTCGGTCACCGGGCCGCGCGCGCCGGCGCCGATGACGCGGCCGTCGAGTTCCCGGATCGGCGTGATCTCGGCGGCGGTGCCGGTGAAGAATGCCTCGTCGGCCAGATATACGTCATCGCGGGTCATCGGCTGCGAAAGCACCTCCAGCCCGAGGTCCCGCGCCAGCTCGATCACCGAGGCGCGCGTGATGCCGGTCAGGCCCGACACCAGTTGCGGTTCGATGAGCCGGCCGTCGCGCACCAGGAACAGATTTTCTCCCGCGCCCTCGGCGACGAAGCCCGCGGTGTCGAGCAGCAGCGCCTCGTCGTAGCCGTCGCGCTGGGCCTCCATGTTGGCGAGGATGGAGTTGACGTAATGCCCGCCGGTCTTCGAGCGCACCATCGATACGTTGATGTGGTGGCGGGCATAGGACGAGGTCTTGACGCGGATCCCCTTCTGCAGGGCATCCTCGCCCAGATACGCGCCCCAGGGCCAGGCGGCGATCGCCACGTGAACGGCGGCGCCCTTGGGGCTGATGCCCATCTTCTCCGAACCGTAGAACGCGATCGGGCGGATGTAGCCGCTTTCGAGCCGGTTGTGCCGCACCACCTCGCGATGCGCCTCCATGATCTCATCGAACGAATAGGGGATCTGCATCAGGAAGATGCGCGCCGAATTGAACAGACGCTCGGTGTGTTCGCGCAGCCGGAAGATCGCCGTTCCGCTGTCCGTACGATAGGCGCGCAAGCCTTCGAACACGCTCAGCCCGTAGTGCAGGGAGTGGGTGAGCACGTGCGTGTTTGCGTCCCGCCAGGGCACGAGCTTGCCGTCGTACCAGATCCAGCCGTCGCGGTCGGACATCGACATTGGGGGTTTCCTTCGGGAAAAAGAACTCAATCGGCCATTTTACCGTGCGGCTCCTCGGTTCCCAACACCCGGCGCCACAGCCGCAATACGGCCTCGATCTCGCCCCGCACCCGGTCGCGATCGACCCGGGCGTCGGGAGCGCCCGCCAGCCGCAGCGCGTGCTGCAGACGCCGGTAGCGGCGGTAGGCATCGGCCGCCGCCTCGGCCATCGCCGCGTCGAGCAGGCCGAGGTCGGCGGCGATGCCCAGCAGGCCGATGTTGCCGCGATTCTCCAGCAGCGCCGCATGCCGATGGGCATGCAGCAGCACCAGGGCCTGGACGGCGAATTCGACGTCGACCATGCCGCCGCGGTCGAACTTGCAGTCGAAGCGCGCGTCGTGATGGGCATGGCCTTCGAGCATCCGGCGCCGCATCGCCACCACCTCGGCCTGGACCAGGGCCGGATCGCGCTGCCGCTGCAGCACGCCCCGCCGGATCGCCTCGATCCGCTCGCCCACCGCGGCATCGCCGGCGCAGGGGCGGGCGCGGGTGAGCGCCTGATGTTCCCAGAACCAGGCGCCATGGCCGTCGGCATTGATCTGGTAGCCCTCGAACGCCGCCAGCGGGGTGACCAGCACGCCGGCGCTGCCGTTGGGCCGCAGGCGCAGGTCGATCTCGAAGAGATTGCCGCTCGAGGTGACGGTGGTCAGCCAGGAAAGGAAGCGCCGCACGAGCTGGGCGCAGCGCGCGGAATCCGCCTCGCCCGGCCCCGTGTCGTCGACCACGAAGATCAGGTCGAGATCCGAGGCGTAGCCCAGTTCGCGCCCGCCCAGCTTGCCATAGGCGACGACGCACAGGCGCGGCAGCGGCGGCAGCGGTGCGGTCGGCGGCGCCATGCTGCGCCACGCGGCGGCGAGTGCGATCCGCAGCACCCCATCGGCCGCCGCCGACAGGTGGTCCGCGAGCCGTTCCACCGTCAGATGCCCGGCAAGATCCGCCAGCAGCAGACGGAAAACCGCCGCGTGGTGCGCATCCCGCAGCAGGTTCATTTGCGCTTCGACGTCCGGGCCCGCGGCGCGCAGCGCGGCGTCGAGGTCGCGCGCCCACGCCGCCCAGTACGACGGCACGTCGACATCGGCCGAAAACTCCTCGGCGCGCGGATCGATCAGTTCGTCGAGCAGGATCGGATGGCGCAACAGGTATTCGGCGGCCCAGCCGCCGGCGGCGAGCACGCGCAACACGCGGGCATGAGCCCGCGGGTATTCCGCCAGCAGTGCGAAGTAGGTCGCCCGGCGGCCGATGATTTCCATCAGACGGACCCAGCGCACGGCGATCGCCTCGCCGCCGCCGTCGGGCTCGCCCGCCGCGCCGCGCTCCGCCCGCGTTTCGCGCTGGATCGCGCCGATTTCCGCTGCCGCGACCGCGGCCAGGGCACCCACCCGGGCGCGCAGCGCCTCCGGCAGGGCGGACACCCGGGGCGATGCAAGAAACCGCCGCATCGGTTCCGGCAGATCGTCCGCCTCGTCGACGCCGCCCTGCACCGCCCGGCCCGCTTCGGCCTCCGCGGGCGGGAACATCGCATCGAACGCGCGCTCGACGCGCTCGCGCGCGGCGTGATAGCGCGCCAGCAGCTCCGCCACCGACGACGCCCCGAAGAGTTGCGCGACGGCTTCGCGTTCGGCCGGGTCGGCCGGAATGCGGTGGGTCTGCGCGTCGTCGCGATACTGCACGGCGTGCTCGAGGCGGCGCAGGAAACCGTACGCGTCGGACAATGCGTCCGCATCCTCGCGCGGCAACCGTCCGGTTGCCGCGAGCGTCGCAAGCATCGGCAGCGTGGCGCGTTCCCGCAGCCGGACATCGCGTCCGCCGCGCATGATCCCCCAGGCCTGTGCGATGAATTCGATTTCCCGGATGCCGCCGCGGCCGAGCTTGACATCGTATTCGCCGCGGCCGGCGGCGTCGGTCCCCCCCGCTCCGCCGCGCTTGCGGCGCGCCTGCGCGCGAATGCGGGCGTGCAGGTCGCGGATCGCGCCGATGGCGCCGAAATCGAAATAGCGGCGATAGACGAACGGCATGACCACGGCATCCAGGGCCGCCAGCTGATCCCGGAAATCGGCCTCCGTGGCGAGCACCGGCGCCGAGAGAACCCGCGCCTTCGACCAGGCGAACCGCTCCCACTCGCGGCCGTCGCGCTGGAAATATTCCTCGAGCATCGCCAGGGATACCGTAAGCGGCCCGGAATCGCCGTGCGGGCGCAGCCGCAGGTCGGTACGGAACACGAACCCGTCTTCGTCGGCGTCGGCCAGCACGGCGATGAGTCGACGCCCCGCGCGATCGAAGAATTCCTGCGCCGAAGCGCCTTCCTCCCCATAGACGAACACCAGATCGAGGTCCGAGGAGACGTTCAGCTCCCAGGCACCCGCCTTGCCCATGCCCACGACGAGCAGATCCTGCGGCCGGCCCTGCGCGGTCCGCGGTGCCGGATGGCGCCCGGCAAGATCGGGCAGGATCGCCGCCAGCGCCGTCTGCACGGCGAATTCCGCGAATGCCGTCATGGTCCGCATCACTTCGTCGAGCGGCGCGACCCCGGCCACGTCGCGCACCAGCAGCCCGCACAACATGCGCCGGCGCAGGCGACGCAGGCCGAGCGCAACCGCCGCCACCGGATCGCCGTCCGGCAGCGCCGTGTCTGCGCCAACCTCGCGCCAACCCCGCGCCATCCGCTCCGCCGTCCAGGGCTCCCGTGCGGCGTCCCGCAGCCATTCCGCTTCCGCCGCGGCCGGCCGGGCGCCGTCGGGCTGCGCAGCCGACGCGAAGCCCTCCCGCAGCAGGCTGCGGCGCAGGAAACGACTGGCACCGTAGGCCCGAATGACGCCATCGTAGATCGGTAGCAATGAGCGGTTCATGGCAGCTATGTTAGTGTTGAAACCACCAAAAAAACGACGATGTCCACCGCCACACCACCACCGCCGGGACCTCCCCGCGCGCCGACCGAAGCCGAGTCGCTGGCACGCGCCGCGAGCGAAGCCCTGCATTCGGCTGCGCACTCCGCGGAGGAGTTCGCCGAGCAGGCATCGATCGACGCCAAACGATCGATCTTCCTGCACTGGGGCTGGCGCGGCCTGCGGGCCACGCAGATCATCCTGCGCGCGGCGGGCATCGCGCTGCTTGCCGGATGGTTCGCATTCGGCGCGGCGGTGCTGACCACGCGGTACTTCCTGCTGCCGCATATCGGCGATTGGCGCGGCGACATCGAAGCCGCCGCCGCGGCTGCGCTGCACGCCCCGGTGACGATCGGCGGGATCGATGCATCGTGGGAGGGGCTGTACCCGCGGCTGCTGCTGCGGGACGTACGCGTCCAGGGGCCGGATGGGAAAACCGCGCTGTCGCTGCCGAAGGTCGATGCCGTCGTCTCCTGGATGAGCCTGCTGGCCTTGCAGCCGCGGATGCATGCGCTCACCATCGTCGCGCCGGAAGTGGCGGTGGAACAGCTCGCCGATCACCGCTGGCGTATCGGCGGCATTCCGATCGACCTGCAGCAAACGCACTCCCAGGGCGGCGGCCTGGAGTGGCTGCTGGCCCAGCGGCGCATCGGCGTGGTCGACGCCCGCGTCCGCTATACCGATGCGGGCGCCCCGGCGCTGCAGTTCACGGACGTGAACTTCCTGCTCGAGCGCGGCCTGTTTTTCCACCGCTTCGCCCTGCAGGTGCGACCGCCCGCCCATCTTGCCGGGGTGCTCGACGTGCGGGGGCAGGTCCACCCGCCGTTCCTGGCGCGCAACGCCCCGCTGCAGGACTGGGAAGGCCGCGTGTACGCCCAGTTCGATTTCGCCGATCTCGCAGGCTGGGGCCGCCTGCTGCACGTGGTTCCGCCCTCGGTCCGCCTCGATCAGGCCCAGGGCGCGCTGCGCGTGTGGTTCGACTTCGCCGGCACGGGCGCGCAGCGCATCCGCGCCGATTTCGCGCTGGCGGGCGTGGATGCGCAACTGCGGCCGGACCTGCAACCCCTGCGCCTCGACCGGGTCGCGGGCACCCTGACGGCCGGCCGGCATCAAACGCGCGACGCCGATGTCCGGGAGATCCGGGTCTCGGGCCTGCACCTCAGCGGGGAAAGCGTGACGCTGCCGCCCACCGACCTCGTCTACGTCAACCGGCAATTCCATCACCCCCAGGAAGATGGGGCGCAGCAGCATGTGCAGTTGCGGGCAAACCGCCTGGCGCTGGGAGACCTGAGCCGCCTTGCCGCGCTCATCCCCTTGCCGCAGAGCTGGCAGAACGCGGTCCATCACGCGGCGGCACGGGGTGCCCTCGAAAACCTGGAAGCCGACTGGGATGAACCGGTGACCGCGACGAGCGCGTTCCAGGTCCGCACCGATTTCTCGCAACTGGGGCTCACGCTGGACGGTCCGGCGCCCGCCAATGACCCGGCTTCCCAGGACCGCCACCGCCCTCAACCCCGCCCTCTCCCGGCCCTGCAGGAGAGGGGGACAAGCTCCGCGCAGCGGCCTGTCGCGCCGCGCCGGTATGCATTTGACAATCTTTCGGGAAATGTCGATGCCGGCCGCGAGACCGGCTCGACCGAGCACGGCACCTTGCGGATCGACTCCGCCGGCGTCGCGCTGCACGCCGACAAGGTCCTCGTGGCGCCGCACATCACCTTCGACCGTCTGACGGCGACCCTGCGCTGGCGCAACACGCCGAATGCGCCGCAGGGCCAGGGGCTGCAGATCGACCTCGATTCGTTGCGGGCGGAAAACGGCGACCTCGCGTTCGATGCGTCGGGGCGTTATCGCGCCCAGGACCCGGCGGCACCGCTCGATCTGCGAGGCCGCATCCGCCGCGCCCGCGTGGCGGGCGTCGCGCAATACCTGCCGATCGTCCTGCGCAGCGCGAGCCGCCGCTGGCTGACGGGCGCACTGCGCGACGGCCAGGTCACCGGCGGCAGCTTCCACCTGCAAGGCGATCCGCGAAAGTTTCCGTTTGCCGATCCGCAGACCGGCGACTTCCAGGCGTCGCTCCGCGTCGCCGGCGGCCGCATCGACATCGACCCCGTGTTTCCGGGAGCGCCGGCCCGCGTGCACTGGCCGGCGATCTCGGGCATCGATGCCGAGGTGACCTTCGACCGCAACCGCCTCACGGTACGGGCAGCCCACGCCCAGGCGTCCGGATATCCCCTCACCGACATCACGGCGCGCGTCTCCCCGATGGAGCATCCCGGGGCGCATCTGCTCATCGACGGCCAGGGCGCCGGAGATCTCCACGACCTGCTGCGCTATGTCGGCGCAAGCCCCGTCGATGTGCGCACGGGCGGGTGGCTCGCGACCAGCCGCGGCAGCGGGCCGACCCGCCTCGACGTGCACCTCGACATCCCGCTCGCCGATCCGAAGCAGACCCAGGTCGCGGGCGCCGTCGACTTCCAGGGCGACACCCTCACCCTGGTGCCCGGACTGGCGCCCTTCACCGCGCTCGCCGGACACCTGGCCTTCACCGCGCGGACCGCCCGCCTGACCGACATGCACGCCGGATTCCTCGGCGGCACCGCCACCATCGCAGGGGATACGCTGCCGGACGGCACCCTGGTCGTCCACGGCGCCGGCACGGCGACGCCCCGGGGCGCGCGACCGCAGGTGCCGACCACGTTCCTGCGCCGCATCGTCGACCATACCGAAGGCGAATTCCGGTACGCCGCCACCGTGACGGTGCGGCACGGGCGGCTGGGATACCGGGTCGACTCCGACCTCGTCGGCCTGAAGATGGACCTGCCCGCGCCGCTGCGCAAGGACGCCGCCACGCCCCTGCCCCTGCACATCGAGTCGACCCCGGCGGCGGCGCCGAGCGGCGCCATGCAGGCCGCCCGGCAGGATTTCCTGCGGGTCCGCCTCGGGACCCTCGTGGATGCGGCACTCTACGAGGTGCATGCGCCGACGGCGGGCGCCGCGCCCGGAACCGGCATGACCACGCGGATCGACCGCGGCGCCATCGGCATCGGCACCCCCGCCGTAGCGCCGCGCACCGGCGTGACCCTGCGGATCGATCAGGATCAGCTCGACATCGACCGCTGGCGCGCCATCGCTGCGCCGCCGGCGGCCGGCGCGAAAAAGGAGTCCGCCGGCGCGGAAGCGGAGTCCGCTGCCGCGCTCTCGGCGCAGGATCTCGCGTGGCTCGACACCATCCGCCTGCGGGCCAGGCAGATCCAGTTCGCAGGACGGTCGCTTGCCGATGTGACGCTCACCGCCCGCCGCGACGACGGCGTAGGCTGGGCCGCGGATCTCGTCAGTGATCAGGCGGCAGGCTCGCTGCACTGGCTGGGCAGCGGGCGCGGGGAGACGGAAGGCCGCCTGACGGCGCGCCTGACCCGGCTCGCCATTCCGGCGGGCCAGCAGGAGCAGGTTTCGAACCTGCTCGATGCCGCGCCGCGAGATTTCCCGGCGCTCGACATCATTGCCGACCGGTTCCAGCTCGGCGACCACCGGCTGGGCCGCCTGGAACTGACGGCGAAGAACATCGGCGCCGGCAACCGCAACACCTGGATCCTGGAACGCTTCGTCCTGATCAATCGCGACGGCCGGATCACCGCCAATGGGCAGTGGCAGCGCATTGCCGCGGCGCCGGCGCCGGCGACAACGACGGCGACGGCGACGGGCGACAAGCCGCGCGCGCGGCGGAAGATGGACGTCGATCTCGTGATCTTCTACACCGATGCCGGCCAGATGCTCGGCCGCTTCGGCTTCCCGGGCCTGGTGCGCGGCGGCAAGGGCACGCTGAAGGGGCACCTCTCCTGGATCGGATCGCCGTTCGCCATCGACTATCCGACGCTCACGGGAACCCTGCACGACGAAACCGGCCACGGCCAGTTCCTCCACGCCGACATGGGGGCGGCGCGGCTGCTCGGCGTCCTGTCGCTGCAATCGCTCGGCCACCGGCTCACCGGCGACTTCCGCGACCTGTTCTCCGAAGGATTCGCGTTCGACTCGCTCACCGGCACCGCGGCGATCGCCAACGGCACGCTCACCACCGACGACTTCATCATGAAGGGACTGAACGCCGTCGTGCGCGTTCGCGGCAGTGCGGACCTGCGCGCCGAGACGCAGGACCTGACCGTCGTGGTGATCCCCGAGATCAACGCCGGCACGGCGTCGCTGGCGTATGCCGCCCTGATCAATCCGGCCGTGGGCCTGGGCGCGTTCATCGCGAACTATCTGCTCCGCAAGCCGCTCTCCGAGGCGTTCACCAACGCATATCGGGTGACCGGCCCCTGGTCCCATCCCAAGGTGCAAACGATCAGCCAATGACCTCGAGTTCGCCGAACCGCACACAGGTTGTCTTCCCCGCGCCGCGCCTGCGGGTCGCGGCCATCCAGATGACGTCCACGCCGCGCCGCGAAGACAACCTGCGCGCGGCGGCGGAGCAGATCGCCGAGGCGGCGCGACAGGGCGCGCGGCTCGTGGCCCTGCCCGAATACTTCTGCCTCATGGGGCTGCGCGATGCCGACAAGCTCGCACTGCGGGAAACCGACGGCCATGGGCCGATCCAGGATTTCCTGGCCGACCAGGCGGCGCGGCACGGCATCTGGCTGATCGGCGGCTCGATCCCGCTGGCGGCACCGGAGCCGGATCGGGTGTTCAACAGTCTGCCGGTCTACGATCCGCAGGGGCGGCGGGTCGCGCGCTACGACAAGATCCACCTCTTCTCGTTCCACCGCGGCGCCGAGTCCTACGACGAGGCGCGCAGCATCGCGCCCGGACGGACGCCGGTCGCCTTCGACTGCGCCGCCGATGGCGTGTCCCTGCGCATCGCCTGTGCGGTGTGCTACGACCTGCGCTTCCCCGAACTCTTTCGCGGCCTGGGCCCGGTCGACGCCATCGTGATCCCGTCGGCCTTCACCGCGACGACGGGGCGGGCGCACTGGGAGCTGCTGCTGCGCGCGCGCGCGGTCGAAAACCTCTGCTACGTCCTCGCGCCCGCCCAGGGCGGACGCCACGAAAACGGCCGCACGACCTTCGGCCATTCCATGCTGGTCGACCCCTGGGGCGAGGTCCTCGCCGTCCGGGAAGACGGGCCGGGGGTGGTGCTGGGCGAAATCGACCCTGCCCGCATCCGGGATGTTCGGGAGAGCCTGCCCGCGCTCGACCACCGCGTCCTGGTGTAAATTTCCCGCCATGAAACCCATCGAACCCGCCGTCGAACGCCTCGCCATCGCCCGCAGCCTGCTCCTCGACCCCTACGGTCTGGACGAAACGCATCTGCAGCGCACGCTCGCCACCATCTTCGAACACCGCGCCGATTACGCCGATCTGTACTTCCAGTACACGCGCTCGGAGTCGTACGCGCTGGAAGAGGGCATCGTCAAATCCGGCAGTTTCGGCATCGACCAGGGCGTCGGCGTGCGCGCGGTCTCGGGCGATCGCACGGCGTTCTCCTACTCCGACGACATCTCGCTCGACGCGCTGCTCGGCGCCGCGACCACCGTGCGCTCCATCGCGCGCAGCGGCGCATCCCGCACGGTGCCGGCAAAGCATCTCAAGACCCAGCGCCAGCGCGCGCTGTACGGCGCGATCGATCCGGTCGCCTCGGCCAGCGCAACCGACAAGATCCGCATGCTCGAACAGGTCGAGCGCTACGCCCGCGCCTGCGATCCGCGCGTCAAGCAGGTGATGGCCAACATCGCCTCCGAATACGACGTCGTGCTGGTTGCGTCCTCGGACGGTCGCATCGCGGCCGACGTGCGCCCGCTCGTGCGCGTCTCGGTGACGGTGATCGCGGAGGAGCACGGCCGCCGCGATCAAGGGTTTTCCGGCGGCGGCGGCCGCGTCGACCTGACGACGTTCGACACCGATTCGCTGCACCGGTACGCGAAGGAAGCCGTCGACATGGCGCTCGTCAACCTGCAGGCGAAACCGGCGCCGGCGGGGGTGATGAGCGTGGTGCTCGGCCCGGGCTGGCCCGGCATCCTGCTGCACGAGGCGATCGGGCACGGCCTGGAAGGCGACTTCAACCGCAAAGGGTCGAGCGCATTTTCGGGACGCATCGGCGAGCGCGTCGCGGCCAAGGGCGTCACCGTGATCGACGACGGCACGATTCCGGAACGGCGCGGCTCGCTCAACATCGACGACGAGGGCAACCCGACGCAGCGCACCGTCCTGATCGAAGACGGCGTGCTGCGCGGATACATGCAGGATTCGCTCAACGCGCGGCTGATGAAGACCCCCGTCACCGGCAACGGACGGCGCGAGTCGTTCGCCGCTCTGCCTCTGCCGCGCATGACCAACACCTGCATGCTGGCGGGCGACCGGGATCCGGAGGAGATCATCCGCTCGGTGCCGCGCGGCATCTATGCGCGCAACTTCGGCGGCGGCCAGGTCGACATCACCAACGGCAAGTTCGTCTTTTCGATGGCGGAGGCCTACCTGATCGAAAACGGCCGGCTGGGCGCGCCGATCAAGGGCGCAACGCTGATCGGCAACGGGCCGGATGCCCTCACCCGCGTGACCATGATCGGCAACGACATGCAGATGGATGGCGGCATCGGCACCTGCGGCAAGGACGGGCAGAGCGTGCCGGTCGGCGTTGGCCAGCCGACCTTGCGGATCGAGGGGCTGACCGTCGGCGGCACGGCGTGAACCCTTCGCTCCCCCCCGGCTTCCCCGTGATCGATGCGCAGCAGATCATCCCCCGCTGCGATGACGCCCTGGCGCAGCGACGCGCAATGATGGCGGCCATGGAGGCCCGCAGCGGGCCGGATGGCATCCTCGAGGAGTTCAACGCGCTGGCGATCCAGGCGGGGAGTTTCGACGATCCGCTCTCGGTGCTGCAGAATGCCGCGCCCGACAAGGCCACGCGCGACGCGGCGCAGTCCTGCCTCGACAAGCTCGCGCCCTTCGGCACCGAACTGTTCCAGAGCGAGAAGATCTACGCGCGGGTGGCGGCGCTCGAGCCCAAGGACGAGCAGGATCGCAGCTACCGCGAACAGCTGATCGAGGCGTTCGAGGACACCGGGGTGACGCTGCCGCCGGAGAAACGGGCGCGCGCCAAGCAGATCCAGGACGAACTCATCACCCTCGAGCTGCAATTCGGCGCGAACGTCAACGACGTGATGACCACCGTCCCGGTGACGCCGGCGGAAGCCGCGGGCCTGCCCGACTCCTTGCTGCGCTCGCTGCGACGGGACGCGCGGGGCGACTACCTGATCAGCATGGACTTCCCGGTCTACGAGCCGTTCCTGCGTCTGGCGCAAAGCGAAGAGGCGCGGCGGCGCGTGTGGACCGCCTATCAGAACCGGGCCGGGCTGCCCAACCTGCGGCTGATGGATCAGGCGCTTGCCCTGCGACATGAGCTGGCGCAACTGTACGGTCACCCCGACTACGCGACCTTTTCCTTGCGCCGCAAGATGGCGGGAACGCCGCAGGCGGTGGAAACCTTCCTGTACTCGGTGAAGTCCGCCGTCGAAACCGTCGAGTTGCGCGAACTCGCGGATCTTCAGCAGGAAAAGGCCGCCTTGCTGGGTCTGCCGACGGACGCCGTGCGCGTGGAGCGATGGGACGTCGCCTATCTGCAGAACCGGATCGAAAAAAAGCGCTTCGACATCGACCAGGAATCCTTGCGGGCGTTTTTCCCGACCGAGGCCTCGGTGCGCTACGTCATGCACCTGGCCGAGACGCTCTATGGCATCCGCTTCGTGGCGCGGCCCGATCTGCCGGGATGGAGCCCGGACGTGCGCTACTACGACGTCGTGGACATGGGGCCCGACGGCAGCGATGACCCGCATCGCGCACCCGCAGCACCCGCCGCACCGATCGGGGGGATCTATCTCGACCTTTTCCCGCGCGAGGGCAAGTTCAAGCATGCGGCGGCATTCAGCGTCCGCAGCGGCTCCGTGCTCGGCGGCCAGACGCCGATCAAGGCGCTCCTCTGCAACCTCGATCCGAACGGGCTGACGCACGTCGAACTCGAGACGCTGCTGCACGAGTTCGGCCACATCCTGCACGGCGTGCTGTCGCGGGCGCGCTACGCCGATCAATCAGGCACCAACGTGCGCCTGGACTTCGTCGAAGTGCCGTCGCAGATGTTCGAGGAATGGGGGCGGCGCGCGCAGCCGCTCGCCCGCTTCGCGCAGGCGTGCCCGGAATGTCCCCAACTGACGCCCGAACAGGTGGCGCGGCTGGATGACGCGCGCCGCTTCGGCTCCGGCCTGCGCTATGCGCGGCAATGGCTGTATGCGGCCTACGACATGGCGCTGCATACCGGGCCGGTCAAGTCGGCGCTGGCGACCTGGAAGGAACTGGAGGGCGCGACGCCGCTGGGGCACGTCGCGGGAACGATGATGCCGGCATCGTTCGGACACCTGATGGGCGGCTACGAGGCGGGCTACTACAGCTACATGTGGTCGGAAGTGCTGGCGCTCGACATGCTCTCGGCGTTCCGCGGCGACCTGCTCGATCCCGCGGTGGGACATCGCTACCGGCAGTGGATCCTCGAACCGGGCGGCAGCCGGCCGCCGGAGGAACTGGCCGAGGGGTTCCTCGGCCGCAAGCCGGACGCGGAGGCGTTTTACGAGGAGATTCGCGGGACGCGGTAACGGCGGGGCTCGTCGCGCACGGGGTCATTCCCTCCCGGCGTTCCCGCTCTCGTTGCGCCGTGCCCGCACGCCCTGCGCGAGGGTCTCGAGGCAGGCCACGCTCTGCTCCCAGTCCAGGCAGCCGTCGGTGATCGACTGCCCGTAGGTGAGCGGCTTGCCGGGAACGAGGTCCTGCCGGCCGCCGACGAGGTTGCTCTCCACCATCACGCCGACGACGCGCTCTTCGCCGCGGGCAATCTGCCCGGCGATGTCGGCGCAGACGTCGATCTGCCGCAGCGGATCCTTGCGGCTGTTGGCATGGCTGGCGTCGACCATCAGGCGCTGCGCCAGCCCCGCCCGGGCCAACGCCCCACAGGCCGCCTCGACGCTGTCGGCGTCGTAATTGGGCTGGGCGCCGCCGCGCAGGATGATGTGACAGTCTTCGTTGCCGTGGGTCGAGACGATCGCCGAGTGTCCGGCCTTGGTGACCGACAGGAAATGGTGCGGCTGCTGCGCCGCCTTGATCGCCTCGACGGCGATGCGGACATTGCCGTCGGTGCCGTTCTTGAATCCCACCGGGCAGGACAGGCCCGACGCGAGTTCGCGGTGGATCTGCGATTCCGTCGTGCGCGCGCCGATGGCGCCCCAGCTGACCAGGTCGGCGAGATACTGCGGCGTGATCATGTCCAGGTATTCGCAGCCGGCCGGCAGGCCGAGGTCGTTGATCGCCCGCAACAGGTCGCGCGCGGTGCGCAGCCCCTCGTTGATGCGGAAGCTGCCGTTCAGGTCGGGATCGTTGATCAGGCCCTTCCATCCCACCGTGGTGCGCGGCTTCTCGAAATAGACCCGCATCACCACCTCCAGGTCGGCGGCGTACCGCGCACGCTCGGCGACGAGGCGCCGGGCGTAGTCGAGCGCCGCCTTGGGGTCGTGGATCGAACAGGGGCCGATGATGACGATCAGCCGGTCATCCTGGCCATGCAGGATGTCGTGGATGGCGGCACGGGCGTCATGCACCGTCGCCGAACCCCGCTCCGAACAGGAAAGTTCGGCGATCAGCGTTGCGGGCGGGATGAGTTCCTTGATCTCCTTGATGCGCAGATCGTCGGTGGTGAATCGCATTCCTGAATTCCGGTCAATGATCGGTCAAACCTGCATTATCCCTGCATCCCCGGTTCCCACTGCGGCTCGGCACCGGCGGCGCCGGCCGCTCCGCGCTGGATCGCGCGGGCGAGCACGAAAAACCAGTCGGAGAGCCGGTTGACATAGCAGCGCACCGGCTCGCCGACGGGTTCCGTCCGCGCCAGCCGCACGATCGCCCGTTCGGCGCGGCGGCAGACGGTGCGGCAGACATGCGCCTGCGCGGCCGCCCGCGTGCCGCCCGGCAGGATGAACTCCCGCAGCGGCGGCAGGGTCGCATTGACCTGCGCGATCCGCGCGTCCAGCCGTTCGAGCCGGCCCGGGGGGAAACGGGGTTCCGCCGGAACGGCGAGCTCGGCGCCCAGGTCGAGCAGTGCGTGCTGGATCTCCACCAGGTCGTCGCGCAAGGCCGCAGGCGTCGACGCATCCGCCGCCATTTCCGCCGCCAGCAGCCCGATGTGGGCGTTGAGTTCGTCGATCTCGCCGATCGCGTCGATGCGCGGCGCATCCTTGCCGGTGCGCGTGCCGTCGCCGAGTCCGGTCGAGCCGTCGTCGCCGGTGCGGGTCACGATGGCGGAAAGACGATGTCCCACGATCGGCGCTCTCTTACTGCGGCTGCCGCCGTACGGTCCCGGGGCCGGTGCCGGTCCGGGTCACGGTCGCCATGCCGCGGTAGTTTACGTTCCCGGTGCCGGTGATGTCGGCCTTCAGCGTCGCGATCGCCCAGAGGGTCGCGCCGCCGCGGCCGGCGATCCG
>JAKCCX010000106.1 GCA_021838715.1 Pseudomonadota bacterium
GGCGCAGGAACGTCAGTTCTTGGCGTTCTCGTGGGGCGTGTCATCCATGCGCAGTGGACGGGGGAAGAGTGTCGCGCACGAGGTCATGAACGAGATCCGGGTGCCCTGCACCGGTTCCGGCCCCGGGCCGCGGTCGGCCCTGCGGGCCGACTCCGTTGTGCTGCTCGGCGCCGGGGCGCACGGCCAACTCGCTCTGCGTCCCTCCGGGACGCTACGCTCGGACAGGGGCCGTGAGTCAGAGGTGGAGGCGCGCGGTCGCGCGCCGCCCCGGCGCCTGCGCTGCGCACCGCGCCCCTCAATGGGGCCGGAACCGGTGCAGGGCACCCGGATCTCGGCAAACGCCGTGGCATTGCAATATGGCAAGCGCCCCGATCGGGCCGTGGCAACGCAATCGAGGCGGTGGTCGAGATGCTGGTTGCGAGCGGTGGCTGCACTCCGCCGGGGCCGCCATAAGACGCGGTGGCGAGCAGCACAAGGCCGCGGGCGGCGCGCGACCGCGCGCCTCCACTTCTGACTTACGGCCGCATGTTTGAGCGCAGCGTCCGCAGGACGCGCAGCGAGTTCGGCCGTGCGCCCGCGGACTGCGCAGCGCAGCGCAGTCGCCCTGCAGGGGCGACCACCGCGTAGGCGGCCCCGGCGGAGTGCAGCCGCCGCTTGCCTGCGTGGTGCCGGCGTCATCGCCGCAATCGCACGCCCATTCCCTGCGCGGGGCCGTCCGCTCAACTCGCCAACGGGTCCATTTTTCCTTCGCGCCGGTATTTGCGAAGCACTACGCTAGCGCGGCAAATCTGATGTGCCCATCAGGAACTCGTCGACCGCCCGGGCGCACTGGCGGCCTTCGCGGATCGCCCACACCACCAGCGACTGTCCGCGCCGCACGTCTCCGGCCGCGAAGACCTTCCCGCGCGAGGTCGCATAGGGCGGCGTGGCCCCGCCCTCTTCCGTCGCGGCGCGCGCATTGGCGCGGGCATCCTTGTCCACGCCGAACGCGTCCAGCATCGAGGCGACCGGGGCGACGAACCCCATCGCCAGGAACACGAGATCGGCGCGCAACTCGAATTCCGACCCCGCCACCTCGACCATGCGGTGCTGACCGGTCACGGGGTCCTTTTGCCATTCGACACGCGCGCAGACCAGCGCCTTGACGTTCCCCTGTTCATCGCCGCGAAACGATTTCGTGACGATCGCCCAATCGCGGTCGCAGCCTTCCTCATGGGAGGAGGAGGTGCGCAGACGCAGCGGCCAGTAGGGCCAGGTGATCGGCTTGTCTTCCTGTTCCGGCGGTCGCGGCATCAACTCGATCTGCGTCACCGACTTCGCCCCTTGCCGGTTCGAGGTGCCGACGCAGTCCGACCCGGTGTCGCCGCCGCCGATCACGACGACGTGCCTGCCCTTGGCGAGGATCTGGCCGGGCACGGCTTCCCCGGCAACCACGCGGTTCTGCGCCGTCAGGAACTCCAACGCGAAATGCACGCCGCGCAGATCCCGTCCCGGCACCGGCAGGTCGCGCGGCTGTTCCGCGCCGCCGGCCAGCACCACGGCATCGAACTCGTCTATCAGGACGTGCGCGTCGACCTGTTCCTTGCCGGTCCGCAAAATCGTCCCGAGATCGGCCTCGCCGACCAGCACGCCGGTGCGGAAGACCACGCCCTCGGCCTGCATCTGATCGACGCGCCGATCGATGACGCGTTTCTCCAGCTTGAAATCCGGAATGCCGTAGCGCAGCAGGCCGCCGACGCGATCGTTCTTCTCGAATACCGTCACGTCATGGCCGGCGCGCGCCAGCTGCTGGGCGCAGGCCATGCCCGCAGGCCCGCTGCCCACGACCGCCACCCGCTTGCCGGTCTTGCGCGCCGGCGGCTGCGGCGCCACCCAGCCCTCGTCCCACGCGCGGTCGATGATCGCGTGTTCGATCGACTTGATGCCGACCGCGGTGTCATTGATGTTGAGCGTGCAGGCCGCCTCGCAGGGAGCGGGGCAGATCCGGCCGGTGAACTCGGGAAAATTGTTGGTCGAGTGCAGAACCTCGATCGCGTCGCGCCAACGGTTCCGGTACACCAGATCGTTGAAGTCCGGAATGATGTTGTTTACCGGACAGCCGTTGGTGCAGAACGGAATCCCGCAATCCATGCAACGCGCGCCCTGGACGGCTGCGCGCTCCGGTTCGAGGTGCGCGACGAATTCGTGCCAGTGCTTCCTGCGCTCGGCGACCGCTTCGGCCGTTTCTTCCTGCCGGGGAAATTCGAGAAATCCGGTAATTTTGCCCATCGATCGTCATTCCTAACGTTTGCCACCCTCACCCCCGCCCTCTCCCGCATGCGGGAGAGGGGGTTCCCTCCCAAGCGCTGGCCGACCCCGCCGGATCCGGCGCTCTCCCCCGCTCCGGGGAGAGGCTTACCGTGCGGGGCACCCCGTCACGCCGCCTTGCGCTCCGTCCGCGCCTCGGAGAGTTCTTTCAGCGCCCGCCGGTACTCGTTCGGGAACACCTTGACGAAGCGTCCGCGGGCCCGCTCCCAATCCGCCAGGATCTCCTTGGCGCGGGAACTGCCGGTATGGCGGAAGTGCCGCTCGATCAGGTCGCGCAGGATGGCTTCATCAGCCGCCGGCGGGTTGGTCCCCCAGGCATGCCAGACCGCGCGATCGACACGCTCCTCCTGCTCCTTCGCCGACATCAGCGGCTCGACCGCGACCATCGCCAGGTTGCAGCGCGCCGGGAAGTCGCCGGCCTCGTCGTAGACATAGGCGATGCCGCCCGACATGCCGCCGGCGAAATTGCGCCCCGTCGCGCCCAGCACGACGACGGTGCCGCGCGTCATGTACTCGCAGCCGTGATCGCCCGTGCCCTCCACCACCGCCGCGGCACCGGAGTTGCGCACCGCGAAGCGTTCGCCGGCGACGCCGTTGAAATACGCCTCGCCGCCGGTGGCGCCATAGAGCACCGTGTTGCCGACGATGATGTGTTCGGGGCCGTAGCCGCGGAAATCGTTGGGCGAACGCACGATCACGCGGCCGCCCGACAATCCCTTGCCGGTGTAGTCGTTGGCATCGCCGACCAGATCGAGCGTGATGCCGTGGGCCAGGAAGGCGCCGAAACTCTGTCCCGCCGTACCCTGGAACTGGATGTGGATGGTGTCGTCGGGAAGGCCGGCATGCCCGTATCGGCGCGCGACTTCCGCGGACAGCATCGTGCCCACCGTGCGGTTGATGTTGCGAATCGGGTGGATGAAGCTCACCCGCTCGCCGCGCTCGAGTGCGGCCCGGCTCTGCTCGATGAGCTTGTGGTCGATCGCGCCGGCGAGGCCGTGGTCCTGTTCCTCGCTCTTGCGCCATGCCACGCCCGCCGGCAGTTCGGGGCGGTGGAAGATGCGCGAGAAATCGAGCCCCCGGGCCTTCCAGTGCTCGACGCCTTTGCGGGTGTCGAGCAGATCGGTGCGGCCGATGAGGTCTTCGAGGCGGCGGATGCCGAGTTGCGCCATGATCTCGCGCACCTCTTCGGCCACGAAGAAGAAGTAGTTGACGACATGGTCGGGCTGGCCGGTGAAGCGGCGGCGCAGCACCGGGTCTTGCGTCGCCACGCCGACCGGACAGGTGTTGAGGTGGCACTTGCGCATCATGATGCAGCCCTCGACGACCAGCGGCGCGGTCGCGAAGCCGAATTCGTCGGCGCCCAGCAGCGCGCCGATGACGACGTCGCGGCCGGTCTTCATCTGGCCGTCGACCTGCACGGCGATGCGTCCGCGCAGCCGGTTGAGCACCAGCGTCTGCTGCGTCTCGGCCAGACCGAGTTCCCACGGTCCGCCGGCATGCTTGATCGACGACAGGGGCGAGGCGCCCGTGCCGCCGTCGTAACCCGAAATGGTGACGTGATCGGCCTTGGCCTTGGCCACGCCCGCGGCCACCGTGCCGACGCCGACCTCGGAAACGAGCTTGACCGAGATCGACGCCCTGGCATTGGCGTTCTTCAGATCATGGATCAGCTGCGCCAGGTCCTCGATCGAATAGATGTCGTGGTGGGGGGGCGGCGAAATGAGGCCGACCCCCGGCACGGAAAAACGCAGCCTGGCGATGTAGTCGGACACCTTGTGTCCGGGCAGCTGCCCGCCCTCGCCGGGCTTGGCGCCCTGCGCCATCTTGATCTGGATCTGATCGGCCGACGCGAGGTATTCGGCCGTCACCCCGAAGCGGCCGGACGCGACCTGCTTGATGCGCGAGCGCAGTGAATCGCCGGCGCGCAGCGGGATTTCGGCCTCGATCAGGTCCTTGCCCAGCACCGAGCCGAGCGTGTCGCCGTCGCGGATCGCGCTTCCGCCCGGCGCACCGCGCAGTTCGTGCGCGTAGCGGCGCTCGTCCTCTCCGCCCTCGCCGGTGTTGCTCTTGCCGCCGATGCGGTTCATCGCCACCGCCAGCGTGGCGTGCGCCTCGGTCGAAATGCTGCCGAGCGACATGGCGCCGGTGGCGAAGCGCTTGACGATCTCCTTGGCGGGTTCGACCTCGTCGAGGGCGATCGCCTTCTTCGGGTCGACGCGGAATTCGAACAGCCCGCGCAGGGTCATGTGGCGACGCGACTGGTCGTTGATGATCTGCGCATATTCCTTGTAGGTCTGGTAGTTGGCGCCGCGCGTCGCATGCTGCAGCTTGGCGATGGCGTCCGGCGTCCACATGTGCTCCTCGCCGCGCACCCGGAACGCGTATTCGCCGCCGGCATCGAGCATCGTCGCGAGCACCGGGTCGGCGCCGAACGCGGCCTTGTGCATGCGCACCGCCTCTTCCATCAC
>JAKCCX010000107.1 GCA_021838715.1 Pseudomonadota bacterium
CATCCCGATCCAGGCCGGGATCGCGCACGACCTGGATGCGGACGATACGCCCGTCCGCCGGCGACAGCACCGCTGCCGGCAATTCGGGGACCGGGCGCGGCGGATCGCGAAAGAACTGCAGCACGAAAACCGCCAGCACCCAGAACGGCGCCGACCACCACCCGCCCGCGAGCACGGAGACCAGCGCCGCGAGGAGGATCGAACCGGCCAGGAACGGCCACCCCTCGCGCGCGATGATCGGATGCGGATATCCCCGAACCGGGTTTGTCATCTGGTCGTCAATTCTTGCTTTGATCGACCAGACGATTGGCGCGGATCCACGGCATCATCGCCCGCAGCTTCTCCCCGACCTGCTCGATCGGGTGCTCGGCGGTCAGGCGGCGGCGGGCCGTGAGCGTGGGAGCGCCGGCACGGTGCTCGAGGATGAAGCTCTTGGCGTACTCGCCGGTCTGGATGCGTTCCAGCGCCTTGCGCATCGCCGCCCGCGACTGCTCGTTGACCACCTCGCCGCCGGTCACGTACTCGCCGTACTCGGCATTGTTGGAGATCGAGTAGTTCATGTTGGCGATGCCGCCCTCGTAGATCAGGTCGACGATGAGCTTCAGTTCGTGCAGGCACTCGAAGTAGGCCATTTCCGGGGCGTATCCGGCTTCGACCAGGGTCTCGAAGCCCGCCTTGATGAGTTCCACCGTCCCGCCGCACAGCACCGCCTGTTCGCCGAACAGGTCGGTCTCGGTCTCTTCGCGGATCGTCGTTTCAATCACGCCGGCCTTGCCGCTGCCGATGCCGCAGGCGTAGGACAGGGCCAGGTCGCGGGCCTGACCGGAACGGTCGGCATGGATCGCGATCAGCGCCGGAACGCCGCCGCCCTGCGCATAGGTGCCGCGGACGGTGTGGCCGGGCGCCTTGGGGGCGATCATGATCACGTCGAGGTCTGCGCGCGGCTGCACCTGCGCGTAGTGCAGGTTGAAGCCATGGGCGAAGGCGAGCGCCGCGCCCTGCTTCATGTTGGGTTCGATGGCGGAGCGGTACACCTCGCCATGGTTCTCGTCGGGCAGCAGGATCATGACGAGATCGGCCTCCCGCACCGCGTCGGCGATCTCCTTGACTTCCAGGCCGGCGGCAACCGCCTTGTTCCACGAGGCTCCGCCCTTGCGCAGCGCCACCGTGACCTTCACGCCGGAGTCGCGCAGGTTGAGCGCGTGGGCGTGGCCTTGCGAACCATAGCCGACAATGGCGACGCGCTTCGACTGGATCAATGCGAGATCGGCGTCCTTGTCGTAATAGACCTTCATGATTTCTCCTGATTGATAATCTGCACCAATAATTACAACCCGCACTTCCGCCCCCTCCCGCCCGCGGGAGAGGGGGAAGCAGCATCACACTCTCAGCACCCGTTCGCCGCGTCCGATCCCCGAACTGCCCGTGCGGACCGTCTCCAGGATCGCCGTACGATCGAGCGCGCGCAGGAACGCGTCGACCTTGTCGGTCGCTCCCGTGAGTTCGATCGTGTATGTCTTGTCGGTGACGTCGACGATGCGGCCGCGAAAGATGTCGGCCATGCGCTTCATTTCCTCGCGCTCCTTGCCGACCGCCCGCACCTTCACCAGCATCAGTTCGCGCTCGGTGTAGTCGGCCTCGGTCAGGTCCACCACCTTCACCACCTCGATGAGCCGGTTCAGGTGCTTGGTGATCTGCTCGATCACGTCGTCGGACCCCATCGTGACGATGGTCATGCGCGACAGCGAGGCATCCTCGGTCGGCGCCACCGTGAGCGTTTCGATGTTGTAACCGCGCGCGGAGAACAGCCCCACCACCCGCGACAGCGCGCCCGGCTCGTTTTCCAGCAGAACCGAAATGACGTGCCGCATCACAGTTCCTCCGCGCCGAGCATCATCTCGGTCAGGCCTTTGCCCGCACGGACCATGGGCCAGACGTTTTCGCTCGAATCGGTGATGAAATCCAGGAAGACCAGCCGGTCGCGGTAGGTCGTGAACGCCTCGCGCAAGGCCGGTTCGACATCCGCCGGCTTGTCGATCCGCATGCCGACGTGCCCGTACGCCTCGGCCAGGCGCACGAAATCCGGCAGCGCATCCATGTACGACTCCGAATAGCGGCTGCCGTACTCGATCTGCTGCCATTGCCGGACCATGCCGAGGTAGCGGTTGTTCAGATTGATGATCTTGGGCGTCAGGCGATACTGCTTGCAGGTCGACAGCTCCTGGATGTTCATCTGGATCGAGCCCTCGCCGGTGATCACCGCGACCTGCGCCCCGGGATTGGCCATCTGCACGCCCATCGCATAGGGCAGACCGACGCCCATCGTCCCCAGGCCGCCGGAGTTGATCCACCGCCGCGGCTTGTCGAACCGGTAATACTGCGCCGCCCACATCTGGTGCTGCCCGACGTCGGACGTGACGAAGATGTCGCCGCCCGTCAGGTTCCAGAGGCTCTCGACGACATGCTGGGGCTTGACCACCGTCTCGCTGCGCTCGTAGCGCAGGCAGTCCTGGGACCGCCACGTGCCCAGCTGTTCCCACCAGGCGTCGACCGCACCCGCGCGGCCGCCAGACGCATCGACCTGGGCCAGGATTTCGGCAAGCACCTCGCGCACGTCGCCGACGATCGGCACGTCGACCTTGACGCGCTTGGAGATCGACGACGGATCGATGTCGATATGGATGATCTTGCGGGGATTCTGCGCGAAATGGCCGGGACTGCCGATCACCCGGTCGTCGAACCGCGCCCCCACCGCGAGCAGCACGTCGCAATGCTGCATCGCAAAATTCGCCTCGATCGTCCCGTGCATGCCCAGCATGCCGAGGAACTTCTTGTCCGAGGCGGGATAGCCGCCCAGCCCCATGAGCGTGCTGGTGCACGGGAATCCCAGCCGGTCGACGAGGCGCCCGAGTTCCTCCGTGGCATTCGAGAGGATCACGCCGCCGCCGGTATAGATGAGCGGCCGCTCGGCGGTCAGGAGCAGCTGCACCGCCTTCTTGATCTGGCCCATGTGGCCCTTGATCACCGGATTGTAGGAACGCAGATGCAGATCGCGCGGATACGAGAACGCGTGCCGCGCAATGGTGATGTCCTTGGGAATGTCGACCAGGACCGGGCCGGGACGACCGCTCTGCGCGATGTGGAACGCCTTGCGGATCGTCGGCGCCAGGTCGGCGACGTTCTTGACCAGGAAGTTGTGCTTGACGCAGGGCCGCGTGATGCCGACGGTGTCGCACTCCTGGAATGCGTCCTGACCGATGGCGTGGGTCGGCACCTGGCCGCTGATGATCACCAGCGGGATCGAATCCATGTAGGCCGTGGCGATGCCGGTGACCGCATTGGTCGCGCCGGGGCCGCTGGTGACGATCGCCACGCCGACCTTGCGGCTCGACCGCGAGTACGCGTCGGCCGCATGGACCGCCGCCTGCTCGTGGCGCACGAGGATGTGCTGGAAGTAATCCTGCTTGAAAATCGCGTCGTAGATGTACAGCACCGCGCCGCCCGGATAGCCGAACACGTGGCGCACCCCTTCTTCGCGCAGACAGCGGACGAGGATCTCGGCGCCGGTCAGCACATCGGTTTCGGGGGACGGGACGGCGGCCGCGGCAGTCGCGGGGGAGGAGGAAACGGCGGGCGCCGATTCCGGCACAACGGATCGCATGGGGAATCCTCTCAAGATCCTGCTGGAGATTGATTGGACGCCGTTCCATACCCGCTCGTGACGGGCGGTGCGGCGA
Source organism: Pseudomonadota bacterium (assembly GCA_021838715.1). Classification (GTDB taxonomy): domain Bacteria; phylum Pseudomonadota; class Gammaproteobacteria; order Burkholderiales; family Burkholderiaceae_F; genus GJ-E10. The sequence continues at coordinate 3,738 of JAKCCX010000107.1, forward strand.
AAGCTTGTTACGATAGCGCGTCGCACCAATTTGCGCAAACACCGGAGTCCTCGTTTCCGCTTCCCTGCATGGCAACCCGCGTCGAACTCTCGGACTTCCTGGCCGGTGCCGAGCGTCGGGCATTCAAACAGGCGATGTTTGCCGTGCGCGATGCCGACCATGCCCTGGATATCGTCCAGGACGCCATGTTCAAGCTGGCGGAGAACTATGCAGACCGTCCCGTCCCGGAACTGGCGCCGATCTTCGCCCGGATCGTCCAGAACGCCATCCATGATTTCTTCCGCCGCCAGAAGGTCCGCTCGACCTGGGTGACGCTGTTCTCGGCGCTGTCCTCGACCGAGAACGATGCCGATCCGCTGGAGACGCTCGAGCCGGGCGAGGACGGACGGACGACGGAAAGCGCGGCGGACACCCTGGAGCGCGAGCAGATCGTGCGCATCGTCGAGGAGGAGCTTGCCCGCTTGCCGCCCCGTCAACGGGAAGCATTCGTGCTGCGTTACTGGGAAGACCTCGATGTCGCGGAGACCGCGGCGGCGATGAAGTGTTCCGAGGGCAGCGTCAAGACACATTGTTCCCGCGCGACCCAGGCGCTGGCAAAATCCTTACGGGCACGGGGAATCACGCTATGAACGAAGCCGAATTCGCCTATCGCATCCGTCAGGCCCTCGACGAGGGCGCGGACGCGCTCGACTATCCGGTGCGGATGCGCCTGCAGAAAGCCCGGCGGGCGGCGCTCGACCGGATCTCCCCCAGGCAGACGGCCCCGGAGTCGACATGGGTCTGGGTGCCGGCCCTGCAAGGAGACGGTACGGCGGGCGCAACCGGGGGCCCCGAATCCCGCGCCTCCACCTGGGCCTGGCACGCGGGATGGATCCTTCCCATCGTGGCGCTGGCGCTGGGCATCCTGGGGATCCAGCAATGGCAGAACGAGCGCATGATCGCCCGCACGGCGGACATCGACCTGTCGCTGCT
>JAKCCX010000108.1 GCA_021838715.1 Pseudomonadota bacterium
CCGCGGCGCGCGGGTCCCCCCTATGCACTACGTGGATAAGCCCCGCCGCTAACGCTGTTTCTAACGCCAAAAGGGGTCGGAATTGGACGCGAAAAGGGGGTCGCGTTTGGACGCGATTTGACAATCAGCAGGCCCAGCAACACGCCCGGATGGTAGGAGGCTGAACCGGAGCCGCGGTAGGACTTGCTCATGGCTTTCAGGTCAAGCCTATCGACGACCTCGACCACGAAACGGGCCAGGTGGCGTTCCGGCAGCCATTCATCCACCGATGGGGGCATCAGGAAGCCGGTCTGCCGGTCGGTGGAGCGGAAATTGCTCATGTGAGCCTGAGCATGCAATGCGATGGGTCCGCGCGCGGCACCCTCGCCAAACGTGCTCAGCGGGTTCTTTTCGGGTGTATTCCTTGGTGAGACTGATGGACCATTCCTCGGCGCCGACCTGCGGCCGGGACCGCCGGGAGCGCAGGCGGGGTCAAGGAGGCTCCGCGCCTGGGGCGATTCCAACCTCTATCTCCGCCGCGATGGCGACGATCGCATCATCCTCACCCCAGAGCATCGCGCCGCGCCCGCCATGCCGAGCATCACACTCGAACTGAACCAGCACGATAATGCCTTGGCACTCGAACCCATTCACGCGAGCGAACCATCACCCGCCAATGCCACACCAAAATCCCTCGACGATCGCATCACCGCCGCCCTCGCCGAAACCGGCCAGCCCCAGCCATTCACCGATCTCCGCGCCCGCTGCCGTATCCGCGCCGCCACCCTCTATCAGAGCCTCACCGCGATGATCGCCAACGGCAGCATCACCAAATCCCCCGAAGGATACCGCCTCACCGAAAACTGATCCTCGTCGCGCCACGTGGATCAACCACCCTCAAATCACGGCGATCCTGAACTGCCCAAATCAACAGGTCTCGCATCACCACGGCGCCACTTCCGCTTCCCACTTCCCGGAACCCCTACACCAAACGGGAAGCGGAACCCGGAAGCCCATCAAATTTCACGACCGGAGGACCATCAAACAACGTGATCCTGCTCACTCGGGATCTATCTGACTGGCCGTGACCGGCGGGATCCATTCAGCCATCGTGCAGAGCTTTCCGCAGCGCGTCGCCGGGGTCCAAGTAGAAGATCGTCTGAACCTTGGCCGCCGCTTCGTCGGAGAGATCAATCAGGGCACGCCGACAGGAAACCGGCATCAGCACCGAGGAGGCCCCCTTCTCGATCGCCAGTTCAACCAGGTCGAGCGGGTTGTGGACCGTCTCGATCGAGCCGCCGAGGTTCAGTCCACCGATAACCGCAAGCCCCCCCTTCAGCGGCCTGTTGAGAAGTGCCGAACAGAACGCCGCAAGCGCTGGAACACCAAGGTCGGCGCCGCTCTTCCCGGCATCAAACGATCGGAGCTGGACAGCGAATTCGTGCTCGCGCGGATTGCGGTCCCCGACTAACTCCTGGGCGCGGCCATACAGGTTCTGCTCGGCAATCCGAATGCTCTCGCGAAATGCCGCTGGCGGAGATTGGTTCAAAATCCGTAGCCCGGCGCCGGGCGCCTCGGTGACCTCGATCCGATACAGGCTGGCCGGCTCATCTTGACCGCCCGGACTGATGGCCCAGACCTGCCCGGCGGGCAGCGGATCGCCACCGATGCTGTCCTCACTCTGCAACTCCGGCGTGGAGACGAAGTGCTCAACCCCGTCAGCGCCGAGACTGTAGCTGAACTGGGTGTTGCGAAACTCGGCCGTGCCGATACGCTTCTGTTGCTCCTTGACCCGGCGGCGCACCTCCAGCGCAAGGCGAACGGCCCACTCCAGATCCTCGTCGGAGATCGAGACATTGCCATCCGGCTGTATCAGCTTCAGCAGGCCGCTGACCGTCTTGGTGACAGCGTTCTGATCCCGTCCCGACAAAGCCCCGCCGAAGTGCACGCGCCCCATCAGCGCAGCGGCCCGCGAACCGTCGCGCAGCCGCGTGAACGCCTCCGCCAGCACATCGCTCACCAAGCCAAAGTGATCGGTGAACAGATCACGGTTCACCTTCGGGATGTCCCAGCCCGGCAGGTAGGCGTGGATGCGATCCATGAACGCGGTGTCGTTGCGCATCTCCGGCGGCAGCGGCCCGAAAAGATGCCCGACGCGTTGCTGGTGCTGCACATCGACATCGAAATTACCGACCAGGACGATGCTGCCATCCGCGCGGATACTCTCACGGCCACGCGAGAACTCGCCGCTCTCCATGTAGCCTTTCATGATGTTGACGCCGTCCTTCTGATCGAAGGACACGCCCGACACCTCGTCGAAACACACCACGTCGTATTGGCAGACCAGCCCGCGCTGCCCGTTCGCCATGTTGACGAACATCCGCGCGACCGTGGCTTTGCCGCCCGACACGAGATGCGCATAGGGCGAGATCTGCTGGAACAGATGGCTCTTGCCAGTGCCGCGCGGCCCCAGCTCTACCATATTGAAGTTGCGTTCGACGAAGGGGATCATCCGCATCAGCGAGATGTCCCGCGCCCGCGGGGACATCCGCTCCGGCTCCAGGCCGACGCTGCGCAGCAGAAAGTCCTTCCACTGCGCCGTTGTCATCTTTGCCCGTCCCTCGATGATGCGATCGAGGATGCCGCGGGTGGAGAGCTGGATCGGCCGCACCGCGTTCGCCTGGAACGGCCGCCCGCCCTTTTCCTGCGCGATCGTGGCGTCATAGCCGAGGTCGATTTCGGCGTAGAAGCCGCCTGTCAGCATGCGCTCATTCTCGCGCACCGTCTCGTCTGAGAGCCGCACATCGGTCAGGCGCAGGCTCGGCAAGGTCGCGACATAGCTGTCGGATTTCGCGTCCAGCCTCGCCGTGATGATGTCGATCACCCGCGCCGCGCCGGTCTCGCGCGCCCGGGACTTGATGAGTTCGTCCTCCCCCGCGCGCACCGTTCGCGACGAAAGCTGGGTGCGAACCACCTCCAGCCCCTCGGCGATCTCCTTCTCGTCGGTCGTGGCGCAGTAGCGACCGAGCATGAACTCGACGACGTAAGTTGGCACCGGAAACTGGCCACGGAACTGCCGCACCAACTCCTTGCGCACAACCAGCCCGCGGAAGGCTTCGGCGCCCAGGCGATCCAGCTCGTCCATCTCCATCGCCTACGCTCCCACGACAACGGCGCGCGTCGCCACCACCTGGCCGGTCGCGTCGCGCAGTTCCAGCATCGCCGATTTGCCCTCCAGCGTATCATCCGGCACGAGCAGGCTGGTCCGGCCGTCCGCGTCCACCTCCCGGGCCTTGTCGGCGATCGACGTGCCCTCGCCGTCTGCCCCCAGCTTGAGGTCCGCCACGAGGCCGTCCGCGCTCTCGGCGCGCAGCCGAACGCGCAGGCCGCTCCATTCGACATCCACGATCACCGCGCGACGCGGGGCGGCCAGCGGCATGACGATCAGTTCCGGGACGATGCTTTCCTGCGGGCTGATGCCACCATGGGCGTATTCCGCTCCGCTGACGAACACGTGTGCGCCGGGCGCGATGGCGATGGGGACCGCCTTGTTCCAACTCCAGGGCAGCCGTGTGGCCGTCGTGGCGGCCCCATCCTTCACCACGGCGCAGCGGCGCCAGCGCGTCTCGGTCAGGCCGGCGGGTAGGCTCGCCACCGGCAGCCCGCCGGGCAGCAGCAGCCAGCCGTGATCGGTGGTGATGCGCAACCGCCGCCCGGCGCGCACCAGGCGCAGCGCTTCGGCCGCGACGGCGGATAGCGCAGCGCCGATCCCGTCCGCCATGCGAGATTGCTGCTCGTGGCCGTCCTTGTCGAAATGGCCGGCCTCGATCCAGCACTTGTCGGTCGGCACCAGCGTCGCCTCGGTCCGCCAGCCAAGCGCGGTGAGCTCGCGCATCAACACGGAGTGGGTGGCCCGCTTGCCGTCCTGCGCCAGCGGCTCGAACCCCTCTGCCGTCTCGGCGCCGTGCAAGCGCGCGGCCGCGGGACTGGCGAGTGGCTTGCACGTGGCGGTGACGCTCGGGAAGCCGGTCCAGCGCCAGCCAAAATCCACCACAGCCCCCTGCTGGCGCAGCAGCGAGGCGAGCCGTTGCGCGACATCCATCCGCAGCCCGTCGATGAACAGAACGGCGTCGCTCTCCGCCGGCTTCTGCGATGGCGGCGGGCCGGCTGGCAGCAATGCCTGGAGCGCCAGGGCCTCGCGTTGCAGCCGGGGCGCATAGAGGGCGCGCAGCGCTGCCACCACGGCGTCGCGGTCTTCCTGCAAGGTCGCGATGGCGTCGGCTTCTTGCCGCGGGGCGACGGATTCCAACGCGCACAATGCGGCATTGTCGGCTTCCCAGCCGGTTTCGGCATAGGTGTCGGCCATCGCCTCGGCATCCTGCGCCGGCAGTGGCGGGATGACGGTGAGGCGCGCAAGATGCTGCACCGCCTCGGCCAGACGCGCCTGGCCGCGCGCGGCCCAGGGGCCTTCGCAGCGCTCGGCATGTTCCTTCGCCAGACCGCCGACCTGATCCCGCGCGGTCGCTTCGTCCGCGTCCTTGAGCTTCGCCAGCGCGGCGCGGAGTGAAGTTTCCTGGCGCGCATTCGCGGTGGCGTAGATCGCGGCGTTGGCCGAGAGCAGGTCCGGCGGGTCGATTGGGGCCAGCACGGCGGCGGCCGGCTCATACATCCCGCGCCCGCTCCGGGCGAAGCGGTCCCACACGCGGCCCCAGCCGTTCTCCTGACGCA
>JAKCCX010000109.1 GCA_021838715.1 Pseudomonadota bacterium
TCTTCTGCGGAGTGCGGTGGAGCGGCGTGCCGCCGTTCAGACCAGCGCGAGCATCGAATCCGCCATCGCGATGGCGCGCAGCAGGGACTTGTTGAGGAGGTCGGAGTCGACCGGCAGTTCGGCCGCGACCGCGACCGATTCCTCCGCGCCCGCTTCGAGGGCGAGTACGGTGTCGAGGTACGGCCCGAGCGGCCCATCGCGCCGCAGCAAGGCCGCGTTCGCGGCTTCCGGCAGGTCGATCTCGCGGAGCAGCACGTCGAGAGTCTGGCCGATGATCCGGTCCAGCAATGTGAACGCACCGACGATGAACGCTTCGTCCGCCTGGGCGGTCGATCGGGTGGCGGCCAGCACCAGCGCTTCCATGCAGTGGGCGCGTACCAGCGACGCGAAGATCAGGGGGGTGTTCTGGCCGTCGCGGTTGGAAATCGCCAGCAGCAGGACCAGCCACTTGACGAGGCGGCCGTAGCCGATCGACGCCACCGCCTGGCGCAGCGAGGTTGTCGGTCCGCCGCGGCGGAATGCCGGGCTGTTCGCCAGCGTGAGCAACATGTACGCCAGGAGAGGTTCCGCCTCGAAAACCTGCTCGACCGTGCGCAGATCGGCATCGGTCTGCACCAGCCGCACCAGTTCGAGGATCGCCCGCTGCGATGGCGAAAATCCCTGCTCCGCATCGGGCGCCTTGGGGCCCAGAGGCCAGCCGACGACTGCATGCGCACCGCCGTCCAGGGCTGCCGACGCCTGCTCGAGCGATCCGGAATCCAGCGACAGCAGGGGCACCGGCAGTGTCGCCGCGCCCGCCCGGAGGTCGGCGCCATGGCCGATCACGTATTGGAAGAACTGCAGGCACTCGCGTTCCGGCAGCGCGCCGTCCGCCCGCAGGACGTGGCGCACGCCTTGGCGCCGGGTTTCGAAACGGACGCGCGTCCGTTCCTCGTCTCCCAGTTCGCTGTCGGGAACCTCGATCAGGACGTTGCGCGGTGCCGTCCATCGCGCCATCGCCGCGTCGTACCGGAAGCCCTGTGGAGCGAGGAGGACGAGTCCGTGCGGAAACACGCCGTTGTCGCCGTCGGTGAATCCGCGCACCACGCCGCTCATCAGTCCGGACAGCGGCGCTGCGTCGGCCGCGCTGCGGGAGCGCATCGCCAGGCGCACGCCGACCGGACGCCGGCCCTGGCCGACGAGCATCTGCCAGCGCATGGCGAGCGAGTCGAGGGCGAGCGGCGCGCCGGCACCCGGATCGTCGCTTGGCGACGCGTCTTCCGATCTGGGAGGGAAATCAAACAAGGCGCTACTCCGTCTACTTTTCCAGCGGGATGCCTACTGTATCGGCGCGCCGCAGGAAAAAGTTGAAAGAGAAAACGGATTAGTCCGTACCAGTTAATGCGATACTTCGGCGCGATTCCGAAGAAGCCGGGTTCCCGATCCATGCCCAAGTCCACCGTCAAGACCATCGGCAAGACCGCCGCGAAGACCACCGCGAAGTCGGCCGCGAAGCGTTCCGATAAAGCGGTTTCCAACGGCCGCAAGTCCCCCGCGAAAAAGGCCGCCGGCCCGGCGCGCAAGTCCGCGGCCCCGGCGTCCACCACTCGCAAAGCCAAGATCGTGGTTCGCGATTCCGGCATTCATGGCCGGGGGGTCTATGCCGCCCGCGAGATCCGCGCCGGCGAACGCATCATCGAATACCGGGGGGAGATCATTTCCTGGAAGGAGGCGGACCGCCGCCCGCCTTCGGATCCCGACGATCCCAGTCATACGTTCTTCTTCTCGCTGTCGGATGGCAAGCGGGTGATCGACGGTTCGATCGGGGGGAATTCCTCACGCTGGATCAATCACTCCTGTGCGCCGAACTGCGAAACGGCGGAGACCGAATCCGGCCGCGTCTACGTCGAGGCGCTGCGCGACATCCACGCCGGTGAGGAACTCGTCTACGACTATTGCCTGATCATCGACGAGAAGATCACGAAGAAGCTGAAGAAACAGTATCGGTGCCTGTGCGGCGCGCCCGATTGCCGCGGGACGATGCTGGCGAAGAAGAAGTGACCTGCCGCTGGAGCCCGCGGGAGTCTGTCCCGCCGGTTCCGGGGCCGGCGCGTCCGTCCGGCCTCAGCGCTGCGGGGTGTTCTGCCGGCTTGCGAAGGGCCGGTCATCCAGGGTCATGACCGCCCGGAACAAGGCGTGCACGGTTTCCGCGACCACCAGCGCGAGCATCGTCGCGCATGCCGTCCGGATCGCCGCGCCGCCCAGTTCCATCAGGGAATGCACCTCCGGCCCGGCAATCCATTCATAGGCGATTGCCGCAGCCAGCGAGAGCAGAATCCGAAAGCCCATGGTAGGCGCCTGTCATGCGGAACGTAGGGGACGTCCCCTTACAGATCGGCATCGGCGCCGTCGACTTGAGGGCTCCGCTCGAGCGCCCCTTCCGAGCGACTACTGCAGCCGGTTCAGCGCGTCGAGGACCACGGCTGTGGACAGAATTTCGGGCAGCAGCTGTGGGTCGCCGGAGCGGTTGTAGACCACGTACATCGGTACGCCGCTGCGGGAAAAACGTGCCAGCTCCCGCGAGATCGCTTCGTTGCGCCGCGTCCAGTCGGCGCGCAGCAGCGCGACGTGATGGGCGCGCAGCGCCTGCTCGACCCGCGCGTCCCGCAGCACGAGGTGCTCATTGGCCTTGCAACTGATGCACCACGCGGCGGTGAAGTCGACGAACACCGGTCGCCCCTGCGCCAATGCCTGCTGCTGCGCCCGGGGGGACCAGCCGGCCCAGCCGTCGCTGCCGGCTGCGGCGCTTGCGGCCAGGGCGGATGCCGATTGCGGCGGCATGGCGGCAAACGAGACCGGCACCGCCAGCGCCGCGATTGCCGCGACGGCGGCAAGCCACCGGAATTGCCGGCCGCCCCGCTGCACCCGGCCCAACGCCCAGCCGAACAGGCCGAACCCGGCCAGGGCCGCCGCCATCGCGACGAGCCCTTTGGCGTCGACCTGTTGCGCCAGCACCCACAACAGCCAGACGCAGGTCAGGAACATCGGGACCGCCATGATGTGCTTGAAACGCGCCATCCATGCGCCGGGTCGCGGCAGCAGGCGCAGCAGGGGAGGGAAAAACGTCACGATCAGGTAGGGCGTCGCCATGCCGGCGCCGAGGACGGCAAACACCATCAATGCCGTCGCCGCAGGCTGGGTGGCGGCGAAGCCGACGGCGGCACCCATGAACGGTCCGGTGCAGGGCGATGCCACGAGCACGGCCAGCGCCCCCGTCGCAAAACTGGCGCGCGGGCCGTCTCCGTCCAGCGCACGGGCCAGGCGACCGTTCGCCAACCGCGTGCCGAAGGAAAATTCGAACAGGCCGAGGAGATTCAGCCCGATCAGGAAAAACAGTCCGGCCAAGGTTGCGATCATGCCTGGCGACTGCAACTGGAAGCCCCAGCCGATTTGTGCTCCCGCCGCCCGCAGGCCCAGCAGCGCACCGGCCAGCCCGACGAAAGTCAGCACGGCGCCGCCGGCATACGCCAGCCCGTGGGCGCGCAGCCGGGAGGGCGATTCGGCGCGATGCCGGACCAGGCCGATCAGCTTTAGCGACAGCACGGGAAACACGCAGGGCATCAGGTTCAGGATCATGCCGCCCAGGAACGCGCCGGCCAGCGCGACCAGCAGCGCCCGATCCGCCGGCGATGCGGGCGGCGGGGCGGGGGGCGCCTCTCCGGGACCCGCGACGGGTGTGAGGTCCGCAGATTGGGCGGCCTCGGCCGCGTCCGCGCCGTAGGCGCTCGCCGCCGTCGTCCTGGCCACCGCCTTGGGTGTCGGCGCTCCGGCGATCGCGACTGCGATTTCGGTTGCCGTGTTGCCGGACTCCAGGACGCCGCGCAGGGTATGGAACGCCGGATCGATCGGGGTTGCCGCCGCCAGGTCCAGGTGCAGGCCGCCGTCGGCGACGGCCGGCCGTTGTCCCGCGGCCGCCTGGATCCGTCCGGGTTCGAGCGGGAAGAACCGCAGGTTGTCCGGCACCGGACCCGCGCCGGCAAGGCGCAGGCGGATGTGCGTCCCATCCCATGCCGCCTTCAGGCCGGGAAGCGCCCGCGGCACCGGGATGCGGGCCCGCGTGGCCGCGAACTCCGTCGCATCGGGCGTGGGCAGCAGCGAGCTCGCCGTCCGCACCGGCAGCGACAGCGTGAGATCCGCTCCGCCCGGGACGCAGACGTCGTTGCAGACCAGCCAATCGGCGCGCACTGCGAAGCGCGCGGTGGTGCCGGGCACGGCCGAGGTGGGAACCCGTACCGACACCGGCAGCAGCACTTCGCCTTCATATCCGTAGTTCGCGAGATCGCCGACCCGCAGCAGGGTCGGAGCCGGCCACTGGATCGGTCCCGCGGTATAGCCCGCAGGCAGTTGCCAGCGCAGGCGGGTGGGCAGGCCGGCATCGCCGGCCACCTTCCAGTACGTGTGCCAGTGGGCTTCGTGCCGCAGCCGCACGCCCAGGGAGGCGGTCTGACCGGGCACGACGCCGTTGAATTCCGACACCAGTGCTGCCCGTACGTATCCGGCGTTCGGATCGAATCGATCGCCCGGAATCGCGGCCCGCGCCGTAGTGCCGGCCGCAAGCCAGGCCAGGACTAATATTGCATTAAGGAAGGTTCGTACCATACACAGCATCCGCTCTCCGGGATTGCAGCCCAACGCCTCTTC
>JAKCCX010000110.1 GCA_021838715.1 Pseudomonadota bacterium
TCTCGACGAATTCGGCCTCATCGCCCGCTATTTCACCCGCCCGGTCCCCGAGCGCCAGGGGGTGGGCGACGATTGCGCGCTGATCGACGTCGGCGCGACGACGCTTGCGCTCACCACCGACATGCTGGTCGAAGGGGTGCATTTCTTCCCCGGCGCCGAACCCGACGCCCTTGGCCACAAGTGCCTTGCCGTCAATCTCTCCGATCTCGCCGCCGCGGGCGCGCGCCCGCGCAGCTTCCTGCTCGGCCTGGCCCTGCCCGCCGCCGATCCGGGTTGGCTGGAGGCGTTTTCGCGCGGTCTGTTCGCGCTGGCGCAGGAGCAGGGCTGCCATCTCATCGGCGGCGACACGGTGCACGCCGCGACGCGCGGCGGGCCGCTGACGGTGGCGATCACCGCGATCGGCGAAGTCGATCCGGGCATGGTCCGCGGTCGCGCCGGCGCCCGCCCGGGGGACGACGTCTGGGTCTCGGGGTGGCTGGGCGAAGCCGCCCTTGCGCTGGCCGTCCGGCGCGGCGAACTGCCGCTCGAGGCGCTCGGCGCGGAGGCGGAGACCTGTTTCCGGCGGATGGACCGGCCGCAGCCGCGCGTCGCCCTGGGGCGGGAATTGCTCGGGCTGGCGACGGCGGCGGCGGACGTGTCCGACGGTCTGGTCGGTGACCTGGGGCACATCCTCGAGCGGTCCGGAGTCGGCGCGGACGTGGTCTGGGAGGACGTGCCGCGCGCGCCCGTGTTCGCCGGGCTGGGCACGGTGCGGCAGCAGCACTGCATCCTGGCCGGCGGCGACGACTACGAACTCGTGTTCACCGCCGCCCCCGAAAACCGGGACGCCGTGCTTGCCGCGGGGGCGCGCAGCGGCGTGCCGGTGTCCCGCATCGGCCGGATCGACCTGGCGCATGGTTTGCGCTTGCACAACGCCGCGGGCGATCGGATCGGGGATACACTGAAGGCGTTCAATCAGTTTCCGGCTTGATTGGGCGGAACAGGAGGCGCCATGAGCACGTCCACCGGAGAAGAACGGAAATCCCCACCGCCCTCCCGTCCCACGCTTTCCCATCCCGCGCATTGGATCGCCACCGGCCTGGGCAGCGGGCTGCTGCGTCCCGGCCCCGGCACCTGGGGCACGGCGCTCGCGTGGGTGCTCTTCGTCGTGATCGCACCCCACGGCGCGCCGGACCTGGCGACCGGACTGCTGGTGGTGGCGGTGGCGCTGATGCTCGGCAGCTGGGCGGCGCAGCACACCGGCGAAATGCTGGGCGAGGTCGACTCGGGGATCATCGTCGTCGACGAGATGGTCGCGTTCTGGCTGGTCCTCGTGCTGCTGCCGGCGGGAGATCGTCCCTGGGGCCTGCAGGCGGTCGCGTTCGTGCTCTTCCGGATCTTCGACATCACCAAGCCGCCGCCGATCCGCAACATCGACCGGCACTGGAAAAGCGGTGTCGGCGTGATGGCCGACGACCTCGTCGCGGCCCTGTATACGCTGCTGGTCATCGCGATCGGCCTGCGCCTGTTGCGGTGATGGAGCCGGGCGCGCAGCTGCTGGCGCTGGCGCGCGAACTCGGCGCCCGGCTGGCGGCGGAGGGATTGGTCCTGGCCACTGCGGAATCCTGCACGGCGGGCGGCGTTTCGTATGCGGTGACCCAGGTGCCCGGGTCGAGCGCATGGTTCGATCGCGGGTTCGTCGTCTATTCCAACGAGGCCAAGCAGCGCATGCTGGGCGTGGCGCAGGCCTACCTGCGCGACTACGGCGCGGTGAGCGAGCCGGTGGCGCGGGCGATGGCGCTGGGGGCGTTGGCGCAGAGTCATGCCCACGCGGCGGTCGCCGTGACCGGCATCGCCGGGCCGGACGGCGGCAGCCCCGGAAAACCGGTTGGAACGGTGTGCTTCGCGTGGGCGCTGCGGCGCGACCCGACCGTCCCGCCGTGGGCGCGGACGGTGACGCGGCATTTCGAGGGGGACCGGGCGGCCGTGCGGACGCAGTCGATCGCGGAGGCGATGGCCGGTCTTATCGATTGTCTCGGCGATCGCCCCGGGAACGGTTGATCTCGTCGCGCGTCTGCCGGGCGGCCTGCGCCGCGGCGTCGGCGTAATCGTCGCCGGAACTCGCATACAGGATCGCCCGCGAGGAATTGATCAGCAGGCCGAATCCGTCGATGTCGCAGCCCGCCCGCACGGTGGCGGGGATGTCGCCGCCCTGGGCGCCCACGCCCGGAACGAGCAGCGGCAGCGACGGTGCGAGTTCGCGCACGCGCGCCAGTTCGCGGGGGAACGTCGCTCCGACGACCAGGCCGATCTGCCCCGGCCGGTGCCATGCGTCGGCGGCCAGGCGCGCGAGCCGCTCGAAGAGATGTTCGCCGCCGACGTCGAGCATCTGCAGATCGTTGCCGCCGGGATTGCTCGTGCGGCAGAGCAGGAAGGCCGCGCGCCCCGCATACGCCAGGAACGGCTCGATGGTGTCGTGGCCCATGAAGGGCGAGAGCGTCACGGCATCGGCGCCGTATCGCTCGAAGGCCTCGCGCGCGTACTGCTCGGCGGTCGAGCCGATGTCGCCGCGCTTGGCGTCGAGGACGACGGGAATGTCCGGGTGCCGCGCACGCAGGTGCGCCATCAGGTCTTCGAGCTGGTCTTCGGCGCGTTGCGCCGCGAAGTAGGCGATCTGCGGCTTGAAGGCGCAGGCATAGGGCGCGGTCGCGTCGGCGATGGCGCAGCAGAACCGGAGGATCGCATCCTTGCGGTTGCGCAGCGACGGCGCGAAGCGTTGCGGGTCGGGGTCGAGGCCGACGCAGAGCAGGGAATCCGCGTCGCGCCAGCGCGCGGCGAGCAGGTTCGAAAAGTTTCGTTCGGGCAGCAAAGGGACTCCTTCAGGCGCGCGCCTTCGCCCCCACGTGCATGCGGATCAGCCGCAGCAGTTCCTCTTCCTGGTACGGTTTGCCGAGGTACTCGTCGGCGCCCAGTTCAAAGGCCATGCGGCGGTGTTTTTCCGCCGTGCGCGAGGTGATCATGATGACGGGAATGTCGTGGGTGGCGGCGTTGGCGCGGATTGCGCGGGTGAGATCGTAGCCGTCCATGCGCGGCATCTCGATGTCGGCCAGGATGCAGTCCGGGCGCTGCGTCTCCATCGTGCGCAGCGCATCGATGCCGTCCTTGGCGAGGATCGTATGGTAGCCGTTGCGTTCCAGCAGGCGCTGGGTGACGCGCCGCACGGTGAGCGAGTCGTCGACGATGAGGATGTGCGCGGTGTGCGTGCGGGCGGTGCGCAGGGGCGCGGGCGATTCATCACCGGCCCCGTCCTCCGGCACGCGTTCGAGGCCCGATTCCGGTGCCATGGAACCCAGGTCGAAGTCCGCCACGACCTCCGGCGGCTCGGGCGCCCGCGCGATCAGTTGCACCGGGTTGCAGATCAGCACGACCTGTCCGTCCCCCAGCACCGTCGCGCCGAGCACGCCGGCCAGCCGCGCGACCTGTGGTCCGACGTTCTTCACCACCACTTCGCGCGGCGCGGAAAATTCGTCGGCGCTGATGGCCAGCCGGTCGTCGCCCAGGCGCAGCAGCGCCAGCGCGTGCGTATCGGTGTCCCGTGGGGTCGGGTCGCGCCCCACGAGCTGCGCGAGCGGGCGCAGCACCACTTCGCCGATGCCTTCGAACGCGATCGCGCCGCGCTGGATCGCGGGCAGCAGTTCCTCGGCGGCGACGTGCTGGTCCTGCTCCACCATCGCGGCGGGGATGGCGAAGCGCTGGTCGCCGATGCGGGCGAGCACCACCTGCATCACCGACAGGCTCATCGGCAGGTAGAGCGTGAACCGGGTGCCGCGCCCGGCTTCGGAGGACACCGCGATGCGTCCGCCCAGGCCGGCAACCTGCGCCCGCACCGCGTCCATGCCGACTCCGCGCCCCGCCAGTTCGGTCACCTCGTCCGCCGTGCTGAAACCCGGCGCAAAAATGAGTTCGATCAGCTCGCGTTCGTCGGGGATGCGGCCGGCTGGGATGCGGCCTGACGATTCGCCGCGGGCGCGGATGCGTTCCCAATCCAGCCCGCGACCGTCGTCGGCAAAGACGACGACGACTTCATTGCTTTCCTGATGCACGGACACCCGCAGCTCGCCGGTGTCGGGCTTCCCCGCCGCCGTCCGCGCCGCCGGCAATTCCAGGCCATGCACGATCGCGTTGCGCACGAGGTGCTCGAACGGGCCGGCCATGTGTTCGAGAACGCTGCGGTCGACCTCGGTGTTTTCGCCTTGGAGGTCGAGCCGCACGCGCTTGCCCAGTTCCCGCGCCGATTGCCGCGCCACGCGGAAGAGGCGGTCGGCGACGTTGGCGAAGGGCACCATGCGCATGTGCAGGAGGTTCTGCTGCAGATCGCGCGTCAGGCGGGACTGCGCCGAGATGTCGTTGTCCGCCAGTTGCAGCGCGCGCGACATGCCGCTTTGCACCAGCGCGACGTCCTCGACCGACTCGGCGAGCTGGCGCGTCAACTCCTGCAGGCGCGAATAGCGGTCGAATTCGAGCGGATCGAAATTCTCGGCATGCCGGGTTTCGTTCGCTTGCGCCTGGATCTGCGCGTCCGCCTGCACCTCGATTTCGCGCAACTGGGTGCGCAGGCGCAGGATGTTGTCGGCGAGGTCACCGAGCCCGCCGCGCAGCTGGCCCAGCTCGGTCTCGAGCTTGGTCCGGGTGATCGA
>JAKCCX010000033.1 GCA_021838715.1 Pseudomonadota bacterium
CGTGCCATCCGCGAACGTCCCGGTTCCATCACCGACATCGCCACTCGTCTCCACCGAGATCGCAGTGCAGTGAAGCGCGATATCGACGATCTGACGCAAGCCGGTTTGCTCCGCGTGGAAGAGAAAACACATCCTGGCCATGGCCGACTCAAGGAGGTTCGCGTCGTAGCCACGCGGGTTGTTCTCGAAGCGGTTCTTGCATAAGTACGGCACCCATCCGCGCTACCAGCCCATTGCGATGGCAGCTCGCATCGCAGAAACTTTTGCCTCCAGGAACCGGACTCCCACGAGATATCGGACCCGACCCGTTGCGGACCCCCGGCGCTCCCAGGAACCGGGCGCCCACGGCAACTGAATCGCACCAGGATCTCCGGAGGCCCGGAATCTTGCGCGCCAAGCACTTCCGGTTGCAAAAGGCGCAGAGGAGGCTATGCGACCAGCGCCGCCAGCCAGGCTTGCACCGCCTGCACGTCGGGCAGCCGGTATTGCGCCGCGGTCGGCCCGTTGCCGATCTTGATCGACACGCCGCCCGCGCGATTGACGGCCTCGAATCCGGGTTCGTCGCCGAGATCGTCGCCGAGGAAGACCGGGCGGCGGCCGCGAAACGGCGGCTCGGCGAGAAACGCCCGGATCGCGGCGCCTTTGTCGTGTGCGGCGTCGAGGATTTCCACCACCATCTTGCCGGGCTGGGCGCGAAGACTGCGATCCGCGGCCGCCAGGTCCTGCGCGAAGCCGTGCACCGCATCGGCGAACTCCGGCGCCGCGCGGTAGTGGATGGCGATCGCGTGCCCCTTGTCCTCGACGCGCACCAGGGGGTTCTCGCCCACCCACGCCGCGATCCGCTGGCGCGCCGCCGCCAGGGATGCGGTCGTCGCGCCGGCATCACGCACCGCGCCGTCGGCGTCGCGGCGCTGCGCGCCGTGCTGCCCCGAAGCCGGCAAGACGAGCGGGGCGAGCAGCGCGTCGATCGACGCCAGCGAGCGGCCGCTCACGACGGCGACCGCGCCCTGCGACACGCCGAACAGCATCGTCAGCCGCTCGGCGACCCCCGGGGCGACCTGCACCATCTCGGGCGTGGGCCTCATCTCCGCCAGCGTGCCGTCGATATCGAAAAACCACGCGGTCTCGCGCAGCGGAAACCGCGTCGGAACGTCCGCCCGGGGAGCGTCGCCCATCAGAACGCATCCTCCCAGGAAACGCTGATGCGCACCGCGGCGCCGATCAGGCCGACCATCGAATAGGTCTGCGGGAAGTTGCCCCACAGTTCGCCCGTCGTCGGATGGATGTCCTCCGACAGCAGCCCGAGCGGATTGCGATGGGTCAGGATGCGCTCGAACAAGGTGCGCGCCTCCGCCTTGCGGCCGATGGTCACCAGGGCATTGATGTACCAGAAGGCGCAGATCACGAACGCGGTCTCGGGCCGCCCGAAGCCGTCGTCGGTGTCGTAGCGGTAGAGGAAGTCGCCGCGCGCCAGCCGGCCGCCGACCACCTCGACGGTCCGCACGAAGCGCGGATCGTCGGCGGCCAGGAAGTCGAGCTCGTGGAGGAGCAGCAGCGTCGCGTCCACGTCGTCGCCGTCGAACGTCGAGACGAAGCTTTGCATCGAGTCGCTCCAGGTGCGCGCGACGATCACCCCATGCATGGCGTCGGCCTGCTCCCGCCAGTACCGGCTGCGGTCCTCCTTGCCGATGCGCGCGGCGATCCGCGCCAGGCGATCGCAGGCGGCCCAGCACATCACGCTCGAAAACGTGTGCACGCGCGTGACATGGCGCACCTCCCACGGCCCGGCATCCGGACTGGCGAAATCGAGCGCGGCGCGGCGGCCCACGGCCTCGAGCTGCGCGAACAGGCGTTCCTGATCCGCGAGCACGAGCCGCTGGTCGAAAAATGCATGGGTCGAGGCGAGCACGATGCTGCCGTAAACGTCGTTCTGCACCTGCCGGTAGGCCTGGTTACCGATCCGCACCGGCCCGAAGCCGCGATAGCCCCGCAGGGATTCCGCCACCCGTTCGTCGAGATCGCGGGCGCGCGTGACGCCGAACACGGGCTGCAGGTCGGAGTCGCCCATTTCATCGACGATGTCGCCGACGAAACCGATGTACCCCTCCATCGTCCGCGTGTCGCCCAGCCGGTTGAGGGCCTGGATGACGAAATACGCGTCGCGCACCCAGCAATACCGGTAATCCCAGTTGCGCCCGGTGCCCGGCGCCTCGGGAATCGACGTCGTCAACGCCGCGACGATCGCCCCGGTCTCCTCGAAGTTGCAGAGCTTGAGCGTGATGGCCGCCCGGATCACCACGTCCTGCCACTCGAACGGCACCGACAAGGACCGCACCCAGCCCCGCCAATGCGTCTGGGTGCGCTCGAACCAGTCGCGCGCAACGGACTCGATCCCCGACTCCGGGCTCTCGTCGCTGCCGAAGATCAGCGTCCCCGGTCCGTCGAGCAGGAACGCGCGCTCCTCGACCACATACGAAACCGGCAGATCGGTGGTCAGGCGCAGGCTCTGCGACGGGCCGACGTAGCGGATATGGTTGCTGCCACGGGTGACTTCCGGTCGGACCGTACCGTGCTCGAAACGCGGGCGAAGGCGGATCTGGATGTGGGGCCGCCCCGACAGCGGCACGATGCGCCGCACCAGCATCGAAGGCCGATGGATCCGCTCGCCCTGGGTATAGCGAGGGGCGAAGTCGGTGATTTCGACGGCGTTGCCGGCGCGGTCCTTCAGCACCGTCCGCAGGATGGCCGAATTGGTCAGGTAGGCCTGCTCGCAACGCACCTGATCGACGAGCTCGATCGTGAAGCTGCCGTCGAAATGGGCGTCGGCATCGGCGCACGGCGCTTCGGGCGCGTCGCCGCTCCGGCCATCGATCAGGCGGCAGAACACCGGGTCGCCGTCGAAGCGCGGGAAACAGCCCCAGACGATGCTGCCGTGGGGGTCGATGAGCGCGGCGATCGCGCAATTGCCGATCACCCCGAGATGCAAATCATCCATGGCGTTTCCGAAATATGCGGTGAGGAATGATAGCGTTTCGTGCTCGCCACGCGCGCGCGAATGCGCTACCTTGCGGGTCGCGGCGGCACCGCAGTGCCGTATCACGTCGAACGATTCCCCCACAACCCGTTCCGAGGATCCCGATGGTGCCGTTGCCCTTCGACTGCCACGAGTGCATCCGGTTTTTCATCGAGCAGTCGCCGACGGCGGTCGCCATGTTCGACCGCGAGATGCGCTACCTCGCCGCGAGCCGGCGCTGGATCGACGACTACGGGCTCGACGCCGAGGCGGTGGTGGGGCGCTCCCATTACGAGGTGTTTCCGGAGATTTCCGACGCCTGGCGGGACGTGCATCGGCGCGCCCTGGCCGGGGAAACGATCCACGAGAAGAACAGCCGCTTCGTCCGCCGCGACGGATCGGTGCAATGGGTGAACTGGGAGATCCGGCCCTGGTACACCAGTTCCCGGGCCGTCGGCGGCGTGGTGCTCTTCGCAGAAGACGTGACGGCCGGCCGGCATGCGTCGACCGAGCTCGAACGCCGCGAGGCGCGCTATCGCGCGGTCCTGGAAACGACGATCGAGGGGTTCCTGCTGATCCGGTCGGAGGATGGCCGGATCGCCGAGGTCAACGACGCCTATGTGCAACTGTCGGGATACCGCCGCGACGAACTGCTGGCGATGCGGATCAGCGATCTCGAAGCCAAGGAAAGCCATGGGGAGGTCGCCGCGCACATCGCGCGGATCAAGGAGCACGGCCACGACCGCTTCGAGACCGTGCATCGGCGCAAGGACGGCTCGCCCTGGCCGGTGGAGATCGCCGTCACCCACACGACGACCCCCGAGGACCTCTATTTCGCGTTCCTGCTCGACATCACGCAGCGCAAGCAGGCGGAAGCGCGCGTCGCCGACTACGTCGAGCAACTGGAACAATCGATGCTGGCGACCCTCGCGGCGGTGGCCAACATGGTGGAGCAGCGCGACCCCTACACCGCGGGCCATGAGCGCCGTACGGGGATCATCGCCGGGGACATCGCCCGCGAGCTGGGATATTCCGCCGAACAGTGCCGCGTCCTGCAGCTTGCCGGCATGGTCCACGACATCGGCAAGATCGGCGTGCCGGTGGAAATCCTGTCGAAGCCGGGCCGCCTCACCGCGGTCGAATACGAACTCGTGAAGACCCACGTCGAGCGCGGGTACGAGATCCTCAAGGACGTGCGCTTCCCCTGGCCGATTGCGGACATCATCCGCCAGCACCACGAACGCATGGACGGCAGCGGCTATCCGCGCAGCCTGGGCGGCGCAGACATCCTGCCGGAAGCGCGCATCCTCGCCGTCGCCGACGTGCTGGAGTCGATGGCCTCCCATCGGCCATACCGGCCGGCCCTCGGCCTGGAAGCGGGGCTCCGGGAACTCCAGAACCACCGGGGCGTCAAGTTCGACGCCGACGCGGTCGACGCGGTCGACGCGCTGCTCCGGCTCATCCGCGAGCAGCAGTACGAACTACCCCGCTGAGACGCTGCGGTTTGCCCCGATCCCGCGTGCGGGAGTGGGGGAGGCGCGATACCGGACTCAGGCCTCGCCGGACGCCAGCGATGCGACGGCGGAGATCTCGACCAGGAGATCCGGCGCGATCAGCGGGCCGACCTGCACCATGGTCGTGGCCGGCCGCACGTCGCGGAACACCGCGCCGTGGGCGCGCCCCACGCCTTCCCAGTTCTTCATGTCCGTCAGGTAGATGCGGGTCTCGACGACGTGCTCGGGGCCGGCCCCGAGTTCGGCCAGGGCCGCGGCGATCCGCTCGAGAATGACCTGCGCCTGCGCGCCCGCATCACCCGGATGCAACGCCTTGCCGTCGGGGCCGCTCGCCGTGGTTCCGGACACGAAAATCAGTTGTCCGGCGCGGATCGCGCGCGAGTAGCCGATGGTTTCGCCCCACGAGGACGTGACGGCAACGGTCTTGCGAGGGTTCATGACGGGCTCTTTCCTGTCGTCGAGGGTTGCACGAAGCCCGCGAGTATGACACCGCCGCCGTGCGAGCCGTTGCGCCGGCCGCGATCAGGGCGCGCCCGGAGGGGGCGCCGGCACCGCGGCACAGGACGTCGCGTCGCCTTGCTTCCCGCCGCCGGCCAGGCCGACGCGCTGGTTCCGCTCCGCGCACCACGCTGCTTCGTCGCGCACCTTCGCCGACGCGTCCGGCGGCACCGCCGAAATCGCCGCGTTGAGCCGCGCCAGTTCGGCATGGTCGCGGGCAACGGCGTCCTGCCATGCGCGCAGCTCCCGCTTCGCCGCCCGGGCCTGCGCCGGGTCGCCGCCCCCGCCGGCACCAAGCGCCTGCAGCGCCTGTTCGGCATCGTCGAGCCGCCGTTGATCGGCCTGGAGTTCCGCCTCCGCCGCGCGCACGCCTTCCTGCGCCGCTTCGGCGTCGGCAACCGCCTTGAAGAACTCCGGCCCCTTGTTCGGCAAGGGCTCCGGCACCGTCGCCGCCAGATCGCTGTCGATCGCCACCGCCTCGGCGGCGTTGCGGCATCCCTCGATGTTCTCCGGCTCCGCCTGCTTGCCGCACCAGACCATCTCGTCCCGCAGCGCTTGCTCGTCCTTGAGCAGGAAGTCGACGGATACATCCTTGTGGCGATGCCCGCCGCACGCGGCGAGCAGGGTGCCGGCGGCGATCACCACGGCGAATCGGCGCTTCATGAGAATCTCCTTCGGCTTCGCATCGACGGCCCGTGCCGCCGGCGGCCCCGCATACCCATCCCGGCGGCCGTCGCCGCTCCGGCCGCAGTCGCCCTCCTCCTTCATGCGACCGCTGCCGCGCCGGATCGGTTCCCGGCGGCCATGGGATTGGGCGTCGGCATGCCGATGCGGGTCAGCCGGTTCCGGTCGGTGTGGTGGAAGGGTTCCAGCTGGTCCCGGATCATCAGCACCGTGTCCTCGTCGTACTCCCAGGTGCCGTCGGCGTGGATGGTGACCCGGATGCGGTACTCGACGGTCCGGAACGCGTGGTCCAGGAACGGGTTGGCGCAGATGCCCGCGTGCTCGGCCCCGCGCGTCGCGACCAGTTCGAACTCGTGCGCGTCGGCCGCGGCCCGTCCCACCGCCATGGCGATCTGGCCGCGGGGAATCGTCAAGGTCTGGATGATGGTTCCCGTCGCCGGCTCCCACAACCAGTACCCGACCTGATCGTGGTAGGTCTTGACCTGGCCGGGCTTGACGACGTGCGTGTGATAGCGCAGCCCATAGAACAACTGCGGACCGTTGGTCTGCGGGTCGATGGGCTGCAGTTCCATGCGCTCCACGAACGCCTGCTTCTTCGCCCCTTCGGCCTTGGGCTTGACGTCGAAGCCGCGGGATCCTTCCCAGATTCCGGCCATCGGGGCCAACGGCCCCAGGTTGGCGAGGGTGTCGAAATCGATGGCCGCCGGCTCGGTGTAGATGTCCTTCGGGAAGGTGGTCATGACGCGGTCTCTCCAGAAAAAAGCAAGACGGTGCCGCCCGCCCGCAGGCCGGCGATCCCGTCGCAGCCGTAATCCTACCCGCCGGGCTCGCGCACCGGGCCGGCCGCAGGCCAGCGCCGATAGCGCAGCGCCCCCGACGCGTCGCGTTCCGAGACCGCCAGCTCGGGCGCGCCGGGCGCCCAGGGGATGGGCGCAAAGGCCGGCGCACCGGCGGGCAGGGCGGGGGGCGTGCGCAGGCCGCGCGCCAGCGTCACGTGCGCAGCGAAGGGCTTGCGGTCATAGGCAATGGCGGCTTCATCCAGCACCGTGCGCACCTCCTGCGCCAGCGCCGCGATGTGCGCGTCGTCGGCGCCGCCGATCCACAGCACCCGCGCCCCGGCGAACCAGTCCAGGCGGTCGAGCCGCCAGACCTGCGGCGGTACGGCGATGCGCTGCAGGCGCCGGGCAAGTGCGGCCGCACGCGGCGCCGCGAGCGCGCCGATGAAGGCCAGGGTGCAATGCAGGTTGTCGGCGGCAACGGGCTGCACGTCCGGATTCGCGGCATGCAGGTCGCGCGTCAGCGCCGCCAGGGCGCGGCGCGCCGCCGCGTCGGGCCACAAAGCGACGAAGCAGCGCGGCGCAACCGCAGTCATGGGCACAGCCGTGACCTTGGACCGGTCCGCGCGACCGCGACCGCGATCGTCGCGGCGGCGAGGGCCGCGCGCGGCATGGGGTCGTCCCGCAACAACCGGCCGCCGTCAGGTCAGGGCGCCGGCCACCAGGCGCTGGGCATCGGCCACGATCCGGTTCAGATGATCCTCGCTGGTGAAGCTCTCCGCATACAGCTTGTAGATATCTTCGGTGCCGGACGGGCGGGCGGCGAACCAGCCGTTCTCGGTCGTGACCTTGAGGCCGCCGATCGGCGCGTCGTTGCCCGGCGCGCGCGTGAGTTTGGCGGTGATCGGTTCGCCCGCGAGGGTCCGGGCCGTCACGCGCTCCGGCGACAGGTTCTTGAACGCGGCCTTTTGCGCCGGGTCGACGGGGGTGTCGATGCGCACGTAATGCGGGGCTCCGTGCCGCGCCGCCAGTTCCTGGTAGTACCGCCCGGGGTCTTTCCCCGTGACGGCCGTGATCTCGGCGGCGAGCAGGCCGAGGATGATGCCGTCCTTGTCGGTGGTCCAGGCGGTGCCGTCGCGGCGCAGGAAACTCGCGCCGGCGCTCTCCTCGCCGCCGAAGCACAAGCTGCCGTCGAGCAGTCCCGCCGAGAACCATTTGAACCCGACCGGCACCTCCACGACCCGGCGCCCGAGCCCCTGCACGACGCGGTCGATCAGCCCGCTCGACACCAGTGTCTTGCCGACCGCGGCATGGTCGGACCATTGCCGGCGGTGGGTGAGGAGGTAGTGGATGGCGACGGCAAGGAAATGGTTGGGATTCATCAGCCCCATCGAGGGCGTGACGATGCCGTGGCGGTCGACGTCGGCATCGTTGCCCCAGGCGATGTCGAACCGGTCCTTGAGCGCGACCAGGTTGGCCATCGCATACGGACTCGAGCAATCCATGCGGATCTTGCCGTCATGATCGAGCGGCATGAATCCGAAGGCGGGGTCGACGTCCGGATTGACCACCTCGATCTGCAAACCGTAGCGGCGCGCGATCGGCTCCCAATAGCGCACGGCCGCGCCGCCGAGCGGATCGACCCCGATGCGCAGGTTCGCCCGGCGGATCGCCTCCATGTCGACCACGCTGTCGAGCGCGGCGATGTACGGCGTCATCAGATCGACCTGGGCGATGTTGGACATCGCCATCGCCTGGTCGTACGGGACGCGCCGGACGCCGCGGTTGCCTTCGGCCATCAGCGCGTTGGCCCGGTTCTCGATCCAGCCGGTGACGTCGGTGTCCGCCGGGCCGCCATGCGGCGGGTTGTATTTGATGCCGCCATCGGTGGGCGGATTGTGCGAGGGCGTGATGACGATGCCGTCGGCGCGCGCGGCCGCCGGGTCGGCATTCGCGGCGAGGATCGCGCGCGAAACGACCGGGGTGGGCGTGAAGCCGGGGGCACGCGCATCCTCGTGCTGGATCTGCGTCAGGACGCCGTTGGCGGCCAGGACCTCGATCGCCGTGCGCTGGGCGGGCGCCGACAGGGCGTGCGTGTCCTTGCCCAGGAAGAGCGGGCCGGCGATGCCCGCCCGGGCGCGATATTCGACGATGGCCTGGGTGATGGCGAGGATGTGCGCTTCGTTGAAGCTGCCGAGGAACGCGCTCCCCCGATGACCGCTGGTGCCGAACGCCACGCGCTGGCCGGCCTCGGCGATGTCGGGCGCATTGCGGTACGCCGCCAGCAGGGCGGGAATGTCGGTGAGACTGGTTGGCGGGGCGGGATGGCCGGCAAGGGGGTGGGGCATGCAATACCTCTCGTCGCTGGGGATGGCCTGACGCGGAGAAGCACGGCGTGCCTCCGCGGAATCGATGCGAAACAACGCGCTTCGATTGTACGTCGCGGCCTCCTTGCCGCAGTCCGGGCAAGCGGTCGCGCCGATGGCACGGCATTTGCATCTCTGGTGGTTGTCGCTGCGGCGATCGGCCGCAGACTTCGGCTCCCAGGAGGAAGCAACCATGCAATGGACGAACTGGATTCCCGGAAATTTCCGACGCGGCGGATCGCGTCCGCGGAGCGGCGCGAAGTCCGAGACGTCGAACGCCAACTATCTGCTCGCCGGCGTCTTCTCGCTCGCCACCTATGGCGGACTCGCCTCGGTGGCCTGCGCGACCCCCTTGCCGACCGAGACCGCCGAAGTGCAGGACAAGACCGGTGCGCCCCATGCGGGCGCGGGATGCCGGTCGCTGGCGGCGTTCTATGCCGGCAAGGCCGAGGAAGCGCGGAAATGGGCGGCCGCGGACCGCGCGACGGCGCGGGAATACGCCGACAGCGGAAAGCCGGTGAAGGCGTGCAAGGCTGCGGCGCTGCGGGCCCTTGCCCGGACGGACGAACGCCGGGCGGTGCGATACGCATCGCTGGCGCTGCAGGTGCCATGACGGTGCACGACGCGCGGCGCCGGTGCAGCCTGCGCCAATGCGGGCGGAGGGCCTTCCGGCCGGAGCGGTAACGCCCGGGCGGAAGGCCCTGCCACGCCGAAACGCCCGCCGCGCCCGCGCCGGCCTCTCCGCCGGAATCGCGGGGGTACGGATTGCGGACGGGGCGCAGTGCGCGTAGAACGATGGCATGTTCGTGCCGAAATTCTCGTCGCCGAGGCGGGGGGCGGTGCGCATGCCTCGGGTCATTCCTCGGGCGCTGCCTGCGCGGCTCGTCGCGTTCCTGCGCGTCGCCGCCTGCCTGCTGCTGTGCTGGGGAGGGCTGGCCGCCGGGCAGGCCGCGCCGCTGACCGCGCCGCCGGGGCACCAACAACCGATCCTGGTCCTGCAATACAACGGCGCGATCGGCCCGGCGGCGGCGGATTACTTCCTGCACGGGCTCCACGAAGCGCGCCGGCGCAATGCCCAACTGCTGGTGTTCGAACTCGATACGCCCGGCGGGCTCGATTCGTCGATGCGCGACATCATCAAGGCCATCCTGAACGCGCCGATCCCGGTTGCGACCTGGGTTGCGCCGTCCGGCGCGCGGGCCGCGAGCGCGGGAACCTACATCCTGTATGCGAGCCAGATCGCGGCCATGGCGCCGGCATCGAACCTCGGCGCCGCGACGCCGATCGCGATCGGCGGCCTGCCGGGCGGCACGCCTGCCGGCAAATCGCCGCCCGGCAACGCCGACACCGAACGCCGCAAGATGGTCAACGATGCCGCGGCCTATCTGCGCAGCCTGGCCCAGTTGCACGGCCGGAACGCAGCGTTCGCCGAGAGCGCGGTCCGGGAAGCGCACAGCATGTCCGCGAAGGAGGCGCTCGACGCGCATGTGATCGACCTGATCGCCGCCCGCGTCGACGACCTTGCGCGCGCGCTCGACGGCCGCGTGATCCGGCTGAACACCGGCGAGGTGACGCTCCATACCGCGGGCGCGCCGGTGATCCGGGTGGAGCCCGGGTGGCGCACCGAACTGCTGGAAGTGGTGGGCAACCCGCCGGTCGCCGCCCTCCTGATGATGGCCGGCATCTACGGCCTGTTCCTCGAATTGCTCCACCCCGGCGTCGCGCTGCCCGGGATCGTGGGCGCGATCTGCCTGCTCCTCGCCCTGTACGCGTTTCAGATGCTCCCGGTCGACTGGTCCGGGGTCGCGCTGATCTTCCTGGGCTGCGTGTTGATGGTGGCGGAGCTGTTCCTCCCGACGTTCGGCGTCGTCGGCCTGGGAGGCCTCGTCGCGCTGGTGGCGGGACTGCTGATGCTGATCCGGCCGGAAGTTCCGGGGTTCGGCATTTCCGGCGGCTTCATCGCGGCGTTGACGCTGGTCACCGCGCTGATGATTTTCGGCGTCGGCGGGTTTGCGCTGCGCGCCCGCCGGCGGCCCGTGGTGAGCGGGCGCGAAGCGCTGATCGGCGCGGAAGGTACGGTGACGGCGGTTTCCGGCGGCGACGCCTGGGCGCACGTGGCGGGAGAAACCTGGCAGGTGCGCAGCGCCCGCGACGGCGGGGTCCTGCGGCCCGGCGTCCGGGTGCGCGTGTTGGCGGTCGAGGACTTGATCCTGCGGGTGATTCCGATCGGCGACGAGAATTGACAGGGAGGATGTTCCATGGACTTCGCCTTTCCGTTTGGCTTCGGCACGGTGGCCCTTGTGGTCGCCGTCGTCTTCGCCCTCAAGTCGCTGCACGTGCTGCGCGAATACGAGCGCGGCGTCGTGTTCCTGCTCGGCCGGTTCTGGCGCGTCAAAGGGCCGGGCCTCGTGCTCATCGTTCCCGGCATCCAGCAGATGGTTCGCGTGGATCTGCGGGTGGTGACGCTCGACGTGCCGCCGCAGGACGTGATCTCGCGCGACAACGTTTCGGTCAAGGTGAGCGCGGTCGTCTATTTCCGCGTCGTCGATCCGGAACGGGCGATCATCCAGGTGGAGGACTTCCTCGTCGCCACCAGCCAGCTCGCGCAGACCACGCTGCGCGCCGTGCTCGGCAAGCACGAGCTCGACGAGATGCTCTCCGAACGCGAGCGCCTGAACCTGGACGTGCAGCGGATCCTCGACGCCCAGACGGACGCCTGGGGCATCAAGGTGACCAACGTCGAGATCAAGCACGTCGACATCAACGAGTCGATGATCCGCGCCATCGCCGCGCAGGCGGAGGCCGAGCGCGAGCGGCGCGCGAAGGTGATCCACGCCGACGGCGAGAAGCAGGCGGCGGAAACGCTGCTCCAGGCCGCGCAGATGCTGGCCCGCCAGCCCGAGGCGATGCAGCTGCGCTACCTCCAGATCCTGACGCAGATCGCCACCGACCGGACATCGACCATCGTGTTCCCGGTGCCGATCGACTTGCTCAAGACGCTGGTGCCCGCATCCCGCGGGGAAGAGAAAACCGGGGCGGGCGAACGGTAGCCGGCGCTCAGGAACGCCCGGAGGACGCCACTGCGCGGACGAGCCAGGCCCGGGCCGGCACCGCCAGGCCATCGGCGGTCATGAAGTCGCGATAGAACGCGACCAGATCCTCGTGGATCGCGGCGCGCGTTGCCGCATCGGCGGCTTCGATCGCGTCGGAGAAGAAGAAGGCGCCGGCCGCGAAGTCCGCCGCGGCGGCCGGATCGGCGGCGCCCCCGACCGCGACATGGTGGCGATGCTCGACGATCTCGATGTCGACGAATCCGGCACCGGCGAGCAGATCCGCGAGCCGGTCCCGGTCGGTCAGCGTGAACGGCCCCGGTGCGCCGGGGTCCGGAGACGGCAGTTCGAGATGACGGGCCGTGACCGCCCGCGCACCGAACATCCACGGGTTGTCCTCCTTCGGCCCCCACACCGCCCAGTCCATCCGTCCTCCCGGCACCAGCAAGCGGCGCAGACGGGCGAATGCCGCCGCCGGGTCGACGAAGAACATCACCCCGAGCCGCGAAATCATCCGATCGAACGGCGCACCCGGAACCGCGTCCGCCGATGCGTCGGCGCGCACGAAGGTGACGTTCGGC
The DNA here is from genome assembly GCA_021838715.1 of Pseudomonadota bacterium. Classification (GTDB taxonomy): domain Bacteria; phylum Pseudomonadota; class Gammaproteobacteria; order Burkholderiales; family Burkholderiaceae_F; genus GJ-E10. The sequence continues at coordinate 12,483 of JAKCCX010000033.1, forward strand.
ATGGCTGCAGCCCGGCGCGCGGCTTCGCGCAACAGCAAGGCCGAGATGTCGACGCCGCAGACCGATCCCCGGGGGCCCACCTGCGCCGCGGCGGCGCGGCTGGTCCAGCCGCCGCCGCAACCGATGTCGACGACGCGCGCACCGGGCGCCAGCGCCGCGCGGGCCATGAGGGCTTCGCCGAGCGGCTGCAGCATCGCCTCGAAACCCGCCATGTCACGCAGCCAACGCACGCCGCGCTCGCCCTGCCAATCCTGCGGACCGACCTGTTCGCCTTTCGTCATGCCGTTGCGCGCCTTTCCGGATCGAGGTTTCGGCGTTCGCGTGTGCCGCTGTCGCCCCGGACGCCGCACGCTCGAACGACGCAGGATACCGCGCACCCGCAGGCGGGCCGCCACCCCGCCCTGGCATGGGGTTTGCGTAAGAAATCATCGGTACGTCGACTTCCGTTTCAGGAGGACAACATGAATCGAGGATTTTTCGCGGTACTCGCGCTCAGCAGCGTTCTTGCGGTGGGCGGCAAGAATCACAAGAACGCCTCTGTCGAGGAGATGGTCCACGACGAGCAGGCACTGCTCGATCAGATGGCCTGGTGCGGCCGGCAACGCGATCCCGACGCCATTCACGGTTGCCGCAACGCCGGCGAGGCCCTGGCGACGATCGCCGCGATGGGGCAGTAGGCGGGCGACGCCGGTGCACGCGGCGCGATGGCGCAGCGCGCCCGCATCACGGCAGTGCAGCGCGGCAGTGCAGCGCGGCAGTGCAGCGCGGCACCGCTGGGCGGGGCAGACAGGTTTCGAGCAATGATCGGAGAGTGCATCATGAACGCACGAGCAAGCATGTGGGCGGCGATGGAGGGGCGGTCTCCTCGCTCCGGCATTTCACACCAACGCGTGGTCGAGGCGCTCGACCATAGCGGTCTGGTGCACGGATGGAGCCGACCCCAGGTCGACGCCCTGGCCGAACTCGCGGCATTGCGAACCCTGGCGCCCGGCGTGCATTCCGACGAATGCCTGGACGATGCATCGCACGACGGACTGCTGATCCTGCTCGACGGCGATGTCGAAATCGATGCGACCATCGAGGGAGAATCGTTCTTCCTGCACCTGCAGGCGTGCGGCGATGTGGGCCGCGCCGCCAGTTTCTCCGGCGGCGGCACGCTGCGGATCCGCACCCGCCTGACGGTGCGCCGCAAGAGCACCGTGCTTCTCCTGCAGCGGTCGCGCCTCGAGGGAATGCGGGCGCTCCCGCCCGTGCTGATGCAGCGGCTGCTGCGCAACCTGGTTCTCCACGTTCACGGCATCGCCCGTCGCAGCTATGCCGACACCGAACAGCTGCGGCAGTATCTGTTCGGCGCCGCGGTCACGGCGGCGTGAACGGTCGCGGACCGGGTAGCCCGAGGATGTCCCCCCCGATCCGGTAGCCGCGCGGCGCAGGCTCAGGTTTCCCAGACCCGCGGCGGACAGGGGGGCAGGGACCACGCCGCCTCCCGCCATGCGGCCCATACCGAGCGCAGCATTGCGCAGACCGGTTCGATGCGCTCGCCGAGCGCCCGCACCACCACCACCTGCGCGTGCGGGCTCGTCGCCGCCGCGGCCACGCCGGGATGGCTCCCGCACCGGATCCGCGCCGCATCGAGCAAGGCGTCCCGCCGCTGCGGCGCGAGCGGACTGCCGCACACGAACAACAGGGTCGCGCACGTCGTACGGTCCGCAAATCCCCCGGCGCCGCGCAGCAGTGCGCCGTCGCTTGCATCGATGCCGCCACGCTCGAGCCAGATTCCCGGGACCTCGAGATGTTGGGTGTAGCGGCCGGCCCGGAACGGCCTGCGCGCCGCCGGCAAGCCCAACGCCAGCATGTCCCACGCGATCAGCTCCGCTCCCGGATCGAGCTGGAAGCGGGCCCGGTTTTCCGCAAGGCAGCCGCAATAGGCGATGGTTTCGAGCGGCAGCCACTCGAGACGGCCGCCGGGCGCAATGCGGGCGTCCATCGTTTGCGCCGTCACATCGCCAAGGCTGCGATAGATGCGGCTGGCGCCGGGCGTAGTGATCAGCGCGTGCGCCGCTTCCGCGACGTCGACACGAAGCGTCAGGACGTCGCCGCCGACATATCCGCCCGGCGGGTGCACGATGACCTGATGACAGACTCCGCCCGCTTCGGGATAGTGGCTTGCCAGGGTTCTGAGGTCACCGGCATGCCGGTGCTGCAGGACCGTGCGAGAACCGCTGCGGCGAAAGTGCAAATCCAGCGTCGACCGCGAGCCGCGACCGCCGCCATCCGGAACGATGTTGTTCATGCGAGGAAGAAGTGTGTTTCCCGAATGTCGGCGCAAGACACATGCCAGACCGGCACGGAACACCACCGAAGCCGGCGCTCCGGTCCCCCGTCGGCCACCACGCCGGCAGCGGTGACCCATACCGGTGCAGCCCCATACCGGGCGGATGCACTCGATGGGTGCACCCGCCGCATGCGCGGGCAGGGGAAGCCGATACGCCGTGCGTGCGCGTCGGGAGCGTCGCCCTCGCGTTCTCCGGGCATGTTTTTTGCGGCTTCCGGGTGAAGCGGTGACGCCGGCAATCCGGCGCCTCGTCGATGTCCCATCACGACTTCCACACCCGGCCAATATGGATCTCTCTCCGCGGGAAAAAGACAAGCTGCTCGTATTCGCCGCGGCACTCGTCGCCGAGCGGCGTCTGGCGCGCGGCCTGAAACTCAATCTGCCCGAAGCCACCGCCTTGATCACCGCGGCGGTGCTGGAGGGCGCGCGGGACGGGCGCAGCGTTGCCGACCTGATGAGTTATGGGCGCACGGTTCTCGGTCGCGAATCGGTGATGGAAGGCGTACCGGAATTGATTGCAGACATCCAGGTGGAGGCCACCTTCCCGGACGGCACCAAGCTGGTAACCGTGCACCAGCCGATCATTTGAACCCTCTCCCGCCAGGCGACGACGACATGATTCCCGGTGAATATCTTTGCCTGCCCGATGACATTCCCCTCAATCCCGGCCGGCCGTCGGTGCGCCTGGTGGTCGAGAACACGGGGGATCGGCCGATCCAAGTAGGCTCGCACTATCACTTCGCGGAGACGAACCCGGCGCTGCAGTTCGACCGGGCGATTGCGCAGTGCATGCGTCTGAACATCGCGAGCGGCACCGCGGTGCGATTCGAACCGGGACAGCAGCGCACCGTGGAACTGGTTCCGTACGCGGGCGCCCGACTCGTCGTCGGATTCCGCCAGAACGAGGCCGCGCGCGCATAGCCGCGGACCTGCCGCAGCTCCCGACGTCAACCGAGATCGCTCTATGCCCACCCTTTCCCGTCGCGCGTATGCCGAGATGTTCGGCCCGACCATCGGCGACCGCGTGCGCCTCGCCGACACCGAACTTCTCATCGAAGTCGAAGACGATTTCACGCTGCGGGCCGGCGGCTACGGCGAGGAAGTGAAATTCGGCGGCGGCAAGACCATCCGCGACGGCATGGGCCAGAGCCAGGCCACCCGCGCGGACGGCGCGATGGACGTCGTGATCACGAACGCGCTGATCCTCGATCACTGGGGAATCGTGAAGGCCGACGTCGGCATCCGTGGGCAGCGCATCGCCGCGATCGGCAAAGCCGGAAACCCCAACGTCCAACCCGGGGTCGACATCGTGATCGGGCCGGGCACGGAAATCATCGCCGGAGAAGGAATGATCCTGACCCCCGGGGCGATCGACAGCCACATCCATTTCATCTGCCCCCAGCAGATCGAGGAAGCCCTGATGAGCGGCGTCACGACCATGCTCGGCGGCGGCACCGGGCCGGCGACCGGAACCAACGCCACGACCTGCACACCCGGTCCGGAGGGAATCGCCCGCATGCTGCAGGCGGCCGAGGCGTTTCCGATGAACCTGGGATTTTTCGGAAAAGGCAATTCGAGCCGCAGCGAGCCGCTGCGAGAACAGATCGACGCCGGGGCGATCGGCCTCAAGCTCCACGAAGACTGGGGAACGACGCCGGCGGCGATCGACTGCTGCCTTGCGGCTGCCGAGGAAGCCGACATTCAGGTGGCCATCCATACCGACACGCTCAATGAAAGCGGCTTCGTCGAAGATACGATCGCGGCGTTCAAGGGCCGGACGATCCACACCTTTCACACCGAAGGCGCGGGCGGCGGGCATGCCCCGGACATCCTCAAGGTCGTGGGGGAGGCCAACGTGCTGCCGTCCTCCACCAACCCGACCCGGCCGTTCACGGTCAACACGGTCGACGAGCATCTCGACATGCTCATGGTCTGCCATCACCTGGATCCGGCGATCGCCGAGGATCTGGCCTTCGCCGAAAGCCGGATCCGCCGCGAGACCATCGCCGCGGAAGACGTGCTGCACGATCTCGGCGCCATCAGCATCATGTCCAGCGACAGTCAGGCCATGGGGCGGGTCGGGGAAGTGATCCTGCGGACCTGGCAGACCGCGCACAAGATGAAGGTCCAGCGCGGCTGGCTTGCTCCGCCCGATCCGGGCGGGGCGCAGCACTGCAGCCGCAACGACAACTTCCGCGTCAAGCGGTATGTCGCGAAGTACTGCATCAACCCGGCGCTCGCGCACGGCATCGCCCATGAGGTCGGATCGATCGAGGTCGGCAAGTGGGCGGATCTCGTGTTGTGGCGCCCCGCGTATTTCGGCGTCAAGCCGAGCCTGGTGATCAAGGGCGGCTTCATCGCCGCGGCGCTGATGGGCGACGCGAACGCATCCATTCCGACGCCGCAGCCGGTCCACTTCCGCCCGATGTTCGGCGCCTTCGGCGGCGCCGTCGCCGCCACCTCGCTGACATTCCTGTCTGCCGCCGGGATGGCGCGGGGAATCGGCGAACGCCTGCAACTCCGCAAGCGCCTGGCGGTGGTTTCGCGCTGCCGCAGCGTGAAAAAGGCGGATCTCATCCATAACCGCTACGCCCCGAAGATGGAGGTCGATCCCCAGACCTATGAAATACGGGCCGATGGCGCATTGCTGACCTGCGAACCGGCGGCCTCCCTTCCGATGGCGCAGCGATATTTCCTTTTCTGACCTCCCACGACTGCCTTTCCCTCATGCTGATCGTCAACCGACACATTCCGGGCGCAACCGATCCCGCCCCCTCCCGCACCGGCGGAGCGCGCGTGCGCCTCAACTGGGACACCCGCTGCAAGAGCCGCTTCGATGCCTGGGACAGCGCGGATCGCCGCATCGCGGTGATCCTTCCGCGCGGCACGGTTCTGCGCGGCGGCGATTCTCTGGTCGCGGAAGACGGCTCCGACATCCTGGTCGAGGCGGCACTGCAGCCGCTGCTGCGGATCCGGATCGACGGAACGCGCGGGGGAAAATCCGACCTCCTGCGCGCCGCCTATCATCTCGGCAACCGACACGTGCAACTCGAAGTACAAGGCGATTTCCTGCAGATCGAGCCCGACCCCGTACTCGCAGTCATGCTGGTACGGATGGGGCTGACCGTCACCGAAGTCGCTGCGCCCTTCGAGCCGGAAGCGGGTGCGTATGCCCCGTCCGGGCACGCGCACTCCGATCACGGCGCTCATCCCGATCATGACGATCCCGGCCACTCCTGAGGTCGCCTCGCCTTCGGGCCCCGCGGCCCTGCTGCCGCTTTTGTGGCTGTCCTCTCCGGCGTTGCCGGTGGGTGCGTTCAGCTATTCGGAGGGACTCGAAGCCGCCGTGGACGCCGGCATCGTGACATCCGAGGGCGACGCCCGCGAATGGTTGCGCTGCCAGATCCATCTCGCGCTGGCGCGCAGCGAGCTGCCGGCAAGCGGTGCCGCGCATGCCGCCTGGGTTCGCGGCGACGCCGCCGAATTGCGGTCCATCCAGGCCTGGGTGCTTGCCACCCGGGAGTCCGCCGAGCTGCGCCGCCAGACGGAGCAGATGGGGCGATCCATGCTCGCGTGGGTACGGCAACTGCATCCCGGGCATCCGGCACTCGCCGTTGCGCGCGAAGCCGGCGAGGGCGAACTCAGCTGGCCGGTCGCCTTCGCGCTCGCCGCCCACGCATCGGGACTCGACGCGCTGCACGCCGGATATGGCCTGGCGTTCTCCTGGCTCGAATCGCAGGTACAGGCGGCGCTGCGCGTGGTGCCCCTGGGCCAGGCCGCGGGCCAGCGACTGCTCCACGCCCTGCTGCCGGAGATCCCCGCGGCGGTGGCGCACGCGCTCCGCATCGCCCCCGATCGCAACGCATGGCAAAGCTTCTCGCCGATGCTCGCGATACTCAGCGCCCGTCACGAAACCCAATATTCCCGACTGTTCCGATCATGACGACCCCACCCGATTCGTCCGCCTCCGCACCGCTCCTGCATTCCATTCCCGGACGACGCAAGCGCATGCCGCCGCTGCGCGTCGGGATCGGCGGCCCCGTGGGATCGGGCAAGACGACGCTGCTCGAAATGCTGTGCAAATCGATGCGCATCCGATACGAACTCGTCGTGGTCACCAACGACATCTACACCAAGGAGGACCAGCGCCTGCTCACGGTTGCCGGCGCCCTGGAGCCCGACCGCATCATGGGCGTGGAAACCGGCGGGTGCCCCCACACCGCGATTCGCGAGGACGCGTCGATCAACCTCGAAGCCATCGACCGCATGCTGACCCGCTTCCCGGAAGCCGATGTCGTATTCATCGAGTCGGGCGGCGACAACCTCGCGGCCACCTTCAGCCCGGAACTCTCGGATCTGACGATTTACGTGATCGACGTCGCAGGAGGGGAAAAGATTCCGCGCAAAGGCGGACCGGGCATCACCAAAAGCGATCTGTTCGTCATCAACAAGATCGACCTCGCGCCGCATGTCGGCGCCGACCTGGCGGTGATGCGCGCCGACACCGAGCGGATGCGCCGGGACAAGCCATACGCGCTGACGAACCTGAAGACCCTCGCCGGTCTCGACACGGTGGTGACATTCATCGAAACGCGAGGATTGCTCATGCCGCTCCGCTGAGGAACCCGAACGGCGACGCCCGAACGACTCGGTCGCACACGTCGGCGCCGGCACCGACGTCGCGTCCTCCCGCCATCGTTCGCCGATGGGCTTCCCGAATTCCCGCAGCGCGCGCACCGTCTCCGGCCTGTCGCGACGCGGGAATCCGTCCTTCCTCGATCTCGCTAGAACATCTGGTACTGCACCTTGATGCCGTATATCTTCGCCGACGGCAACGAAGTGGCCATCAACGTCTGGTCAAGGTAGTAGAAGCCGACCCGCTCGTTGAAGTCGTCGATGACGTAATTCAGGTCGAGCTCCTTCGATCGCGCCGGGGCCGTTGGCACCACCACACCGGAAGAGACGTTCTTGTCGCTGATCTTGGCGAGGGCCTGAATCCGACCGATGCCGATCCGCTTGGGGAAGAGGTAGGCCGCCAGCGCATACCAGCCGTGGCTGTGATTCAGGATCCCGGTATCGCGCTCGTACTCGGACTCCAGCGTCACGACGCCCAGGTTCCCGATCTTGCGGTCCAGCAGGCCGTCCAGGCTATAGATGGTTCCGCCGGTCGTCCCACCCAAGGCCGCACCGCTGGTCTGGTGCTGGCCGGCGAGTCCCAGGGCAAGGATATTCTTCTTGCCATAGTAGGTTCCGTTGAGGTAGTAGCCCGGCTCCGGATCCCACAGATCCACCATCACGCGAAACGCGCTCAGGAGCTTCTTGTTTCCCGCGAAGGTGGTGGTCTGCGGCGTCGCCGTGGCACCGTCGAACAGGCCCGCCGACATCTTCACCCTGCCGAACTGGCCCCAATAGGCAACGCCGTTGTCGCGCCCGTCATAGACGGACGGGTACGGATCCGCCACGCCGTCGTTGTAGGGAAACCAGTCGTTCGCATAGTACGGCCCGTAGAGATTCGCGCGATCGCTCGGCGGCAGGAAGCGGCCGGCCCAGATATGGAGATGGTCGGAATATTCGAAGCGTGCGATCGCATCGAGCACCTGCACCGAATTGTTGGTCGTGTACTCGGTGTTGAACGTCATCTGTGCCGTGTCCGTCACGTTGCCGTTCATGTACAGCCGCATGCTGTCGAGGTTGAACCGATTGACGCTGGCGGAGGTCCCGGCCGCCTGCGCATTCTGATTCTGAAAGTCGGCCTGAACCCCGGCGCCGATTGAAATGGGGGGGAGCGCCACATCTCCCGCCCGGGCTTCGAACAGCGCGCTCGACATCATCACCGCCAAGGCGAGTTTTTCCACAGATCTTCGGTTCCGCGAACGGTATTTCATTTCCTCTGTTCCTCTTTCGATATTTGCCGGATGAAACCCACAACCGCTCGCGAAGCAGAAGACTTCGGAAATTCCATGACGCGCCACGAACACCTGCTGCGACGCCATTTCTTGCGGGCGGCTTCGTTTCAGACACTACCGACGGGGTTCACGTAGGAACAGAAGGCGGATGACGTACGCCCATACGTAAATGGACGTAGTTCCGAATGGCCGGCTGACAAGCCGTCAGATCAGGCGCTCTTGCGTGCCTGGATGGTTTCGACGACGCGCTCGATGCCGTTGCCGGTTTTCAGATTCGTAAAGGCATACGGAAGCGGTCCGCGCAGCTTGCGGATTTCCTGCTCCATGACACTCAGCGATGCGCCGACGTACGGAGCGAGGTCCATCTTGTTGACGACCAGCAGATCGGACCGCGCGATTCCGGCCCCGCCCTTTCGGGGAAGCCGGTCCCCCGCGGCCACGTCGACGACGTAGATCGTCAAGTGGAACAGCGCGGAGGTGAATCGGGCGGACAAGTTGTCGCCGTCGCTTTCGACGAGGATCACCTCGAGACCGGGTATCGTCCGCTTCAAGTCGTCGATCGCCGACAGATTCATCGCGACATGGGATGCGCCCCGCGTCCGGACGCCGCGGATTCGCTCCGCCGCCAAGGTCTCGCCGCGAATCAGAAACGCGGCATCCTCAACCGTGAATGCGTCGTTGGCGATGACCGCGATCTCGCAGCGGCTTCGCAGCCGCCGGCAGATCGCATCGATCAACGTCGTCTTTCCCGAACCGATCGGGCCGTCGATGCCGACCATCAAGACGGGCGATTGAGATGACATCCGGCACCCCGCGATATCCATTGCGTCAATGCGATGGTCGATTGGACAACGGCGATTCGAAAAAGGTTGCAGGTCGAGTGGTCCTGGTGCGCTGCAGCCACGTCATGTCGCGAATCCCCCATCCATGAGGCGGGCCCATTTCATTCGCGCGCGCATTTCATTCCGCCGCCGACAAATGGTGCGGTCGCGATGAAGCCGTGTCCTCGGCAGCATCGAGGCCTGCCACGCCAAGCGCCGCCGCCGCCGTCCTGGTTTCGACTCCGAGCTTCTTGAATATGTTTTCCAGATGCTTGTTGACCGTCCTCGGACTCAATCCGAGGATGTCGCCGATGTCGCGATTCGTCTTTCCCTTGGAAAGCCACGACAGCACTTCGGTCTCGCGCTGCGTCAACGCGGCGCTTTCCAGGCGCTGGACGGCGTTGGCGTTGACGACCTGGCGCTCGATGAGCAGCATCGTCTCCCGCAGACCGGTCGTGCCCAGCTTCGTCACGACATAGGACTCGCCGCCGCTTCCGTGCGCCACCTTCCGCGTGTTCGCGTTCGATTCGTCGACCAGCGACATCAATGGGGGCGGAATCCGATCGACATCCCCGGACGGCGACAGTCTTCCAAGCCATGCGGTCGCCTTGGACGATCGCCATGCCACCCTTCCCGACGGTTCGATCAACGCGACGCCCAACGATGCCACGTCGACCGCGTTGCGGGCGAAGGTCGTGATCTTTGCGTTGCGGATGTGCGTCTGCAGCCGCGCAAGAATTTCGGCCTCGCGCACGGGCTTGACGACGTAATCCACGCCGCCGCGGTCGAAGCCCCGAACCACCGACTCGGTATCCGAAAGGCCGGTCATGAAGATGACCGGGACATCGATGAAGGCCGGGGTGCTCTTGATCCGCTCGCAGGTTTCGAACCCGGAAAGGCCCGGCATGATGGCATCGAGCAGGATCGCATCCGGAACGATGTGGTTGAGCCTTCTGATGGCGGTTTCTCCGTCGCCGGCGACCAGGACGATGTAGCCGGCTTCCTCCAGCATACGGTAGAGCATGGAAAGGCTGTTCAGATCGTCGTCGACGACCAGGACCACCGGCTGCTCCGCCGCCGGCCCTGCGCGCAGGATGTCTTTAATCATGACTGCCTTCCCCAAGGATTCGTTCGATCCGACCGAGTTCCAGCCGACTCGAGAGTCGGGACATATCCGCGCAGGCGTCCGTGAATTCCGGGTGCGCAGCCTTCAGCTCCTTCAGGACCGTCAAAAGACCGCTCACATGGCCCGTGCGCAGCTCCTGCAGCGCGCGCTCATGGAAGCCGGCCGGCAAGCGGATCGGCGATTTTGCCGGCGCCAATTCCTCCTGATCGGCGATCCGCGGCGGAGCCGACGAGAGAAATTCGAGCTGCAGCGCGCGCTGCAGCGTCTGCATCAATTCCGACTCGATCACCGGCTTGCCGACGAAGGCCTGGCAGCCCGCTGCCCGCAGCCGCGCCGGCTGATTCTCGAAAATGTTGGCCGAGACGATGACGATCGGCGTGTCGTTGCCGGCGGCGCGAACCCGTCTCGCCGTTTCCCATCCGTCCATGTCGTCCATCGTGATGTCCAGCAGCACGGCGTCGGGCAGCGGGGCCGCGGAGAGCACGTCGATGCATTCCCTGCCGCTCGCCGCCTCGCGCACCTCGAATCCCATCTGGGCCAGCATTCCGGCCAGCATCTGCCGCTGCTCCGGCTGATCGTCGACCACCAGGAGCGATTTGCGGGGACCCAGATAGCCGCCGGTGAAAGGCGGCACCGGTGTCCGCACGCCGGGATCGGTCACCTCCCGCAGATGCAGGCGAAGCCGGAACAGGCTGCCGGCGCTCGAGGTGCGCACCAGCGCGAGTTCGCCGCCCATCAGCGACGCGAGCAGGGCGCTGATCGTCAGGCCCAGGCCGGTTCCGCCGTTTCGGCGATGCCGCCCGTTTGCGCCACGCTCGAAGGGGGAAAAGATTCGCTGAACGTCCTGCGGGGCGATGCCGATCCCGGTGTCGGCGACATCGAAGCACAAGACCTCCTGGAGACAATTCACGTGCAGCGACACCCGGCCGCCGTCCGTGAACCGGGCCGCGTTGCTGAGGAGGTTCAGCAGGATCTGGCGCAGATATTTCCCGTCCGCCTGAACCCAGGCCGGCATCGCACCCGAATGGGAGTATGTGAACTGCAGCCCTTTGCTCTCGATCTGCGGCCGGATCATCGCGACGAGTTCGTCGAGAAATTCCGACAGGAGCAGCGGAGCCAGATCGAGCCGGAGGCGGCCGGCCTCAATCCGCGCCAGGTCCAACAGGCCGTCGACCAGCGCCAGCATGTGTTCGGCGCTGCGGTGGATCGTCTGGATTCCTTCCTGATCGGCTTGCGAGGCGGCCCGGCTTTTCAGCAGGATCTGGCTATACCCCAGGATGCTGTTGAGGGGGGAACGCAATTCGTGGGTGATGCCCGCGACATAGCGGGTCTTGGCCTGATTCGCGGCCTCCGCCGAGAT
>JAKCCX010000034.1 GCA_021838715.1 Pseudomonadota bacterium
GTTCATGGCGGTGGGGGGTTTAGTGTTCCAGCGGATTTACGAGGTGACTGGGCCTCGGCACGCACCGCACTGTTTCACGACCCGCGTCGAAGCCAGGTCGCCCCCAGAGAAGATGCTCGACGATTGTATCCCGGTTCGCTGCCAGGGGCGCGTTGCCGGAACCTGTGATTCGAGTTGATCGGCCGGAAAAAGTTCCGGCGCGGTCGCCTGGGGACAGCGCGTGGCGTCAAGCCTCCGGAAGAACCAGTCGGAGCACGTCGAGGGGCTCCTGGATGATGTGGTCGGCCTGCCAGTCGTCGATGTCGTCCATCTCCACCGAATAGCCGTAGGCGGCGGCGAGCGTCCCGACGCCGGCGGCACGGCCCGCGTCGATGTCGCGGCGGTCGTCGCCGACGTAGACCGCAGCCGCCGGGTCGCAGCCGCAGCGCTCCAGGGCGTAGTGGATCGGGTCGGGGTGGGGCTTGGCGCGGGCGGCGGTGTCGCCGCTCACGATGCAGGCGGCACGGGCGTCGAGGTCCAGGAGGCGTACCAGCGGGTCGGTGAGGCGGGAAATCTTGTTGGTGACGATGCCCCAGCGCAGTCCGGCGGCTTCGATTCCGGCGAGCGTTTCCGTCACGCCGGGAAAGAGGCGGGAGTGGCGGCAGAGGCCGGCCTCGTAGCGGTCGACGAACTCGGCGCGGAGCGCCTCGAACTCGGGATGCTCGGGTCCGAATCCGAACGTGCGTTCGATCAGCCCGCGGGCGCCGCGGCTGATGTACGGGCGCAGCTCCGCCAGCGGGCGCGGCGCCATGCCGCGTTCCGTGAGGCAGGCGTTGATGGCGTCGACGAGGTCGGGCGCCGTATCGGCGAGCGTGCCGTCGAGATCGAAGAGGACGAGCTGGATCGGGGAAGCCGGATGGGTCATCGCGTTGGCACCTGGGGGTCGGGCTTACCGCGGCCGCTGGAAGGCCATCAGATAGTTGACGTCCGTCTCGCGCACGAGGGAAAAGCGCTTGGTCACCGGGTTGTAGCGCATGCCCATGCAGTCGCGCAGTTCGAGGCCGCCGGCCCGCGCCCCCCGTGCCAGTTCGCTCGGACGCAGGAAGCGGGCATGTTCGTGCGTGCCCCGCGGCAGCAGGCGCAGGACATATTCGGCGCCGACGATCGCCAGCAGGAAGGATTTCAGGTTGCGGTTGATCGTCGAGAACAGCACCCAGCCGCCGGGACGGACGAGCCGCGCACAGGCGTCGATCGTGCTCGCCGGGTCGGGGACGTGTTCGAGCATTTCCATGCAGGTGACCACGTCGAACGCGCCGGGTTTCTCCCGCGCCAGGTCTTCCGTCGCCACGGCGCGGTACTCCACCGCCGCGCCGCTTTCCAGGGCGTGCAGGCGGGCAACCTGCAGGGATTTGCCAGCGAGGTCGATGCCGAGCACCTGCGCGCCCTTGCCGGCCATCGCTTCGGCCAGGATGCCGCCGCCGCAGCCGACGTCGACCACCGTCGAGCCGCGCAGGGCGACGTGGCGTTCGATCCATGCCAGCCGCACCGGGTTGAGTTCGTGCAGGGGGCGGAACGCGCCATGCGGATCCCACCAGCGGCTGGCGAGGTCGCTGAACTTCTTCAGTTCGGCGGGGTCGGCGTTCAGGCCGTCCAGGGAGGGGGTCATTGCTGTCGTAACCATTGGAGAACCTGATTTTGCCATGGGGCGGCGGCGAGAACCGCATCCTCGGCGGCGTGCTCGACCGTCAGCGTCCGCTCGGCGAGGACGGCACGGCCCGCAACCCAGGCATGGGTGACCGCTTCGCGCCCGACGCTGTATGCGATCTGCGAGAGCACGTCGTAGCACGGTTGATGTTCCGGGGCGGAGAGGTCGAGCGCGATCAGGTCGGCGTCCTTCCCGGGTTCGACGGATCCGATGCGGTCGCCCAGTCCGAGCGCGCGCGCGCCGGCGAGCGTCGCGCACTCGATTGCCCGGGCCGCCGGCAGGGCGGTGGCGTCCGCGCCGGCACCCTTGGCCAGCAGGGCGGCGAGCCGGGTTTCCCCCAGCACGTCGAGGCGGTTGTTGCTTGCCGCCCCATCGGTTCCGATCGCCACGTTGATGCCGTGGCGCAGCATGGCGGCGACCGGCGCGATGCCGCTGGCGAGTTTCAGGTTCGATGCCGGGCAATGCGCAACGTGGGCGCCGCGTTCGGCGAGCAGGGCGAGCTCGTCGTCGGTGCAGTGGACCGCATGCACCGCCAACAGGCGTTCGCCCACCAGTCCGAGCCGGTCGAGGCGGGCGAGGGGTCGGCAGCCGTGCTGGGCGAGGGACTGGGCGATCTCGTCCTGCGTCTCGTGGACATGCAGGTGGACGGGCAGGTCGAGTTCTTCGGCCAGGATCGCGATCCGCTCGAACGTGGCGTCGCGCACCGAGTAGGGCGCGTGCGGCGCCAGCGTGAAGTGGACGAGCGCGTCGTCGCGCAGCGCATCGCGCGCCGCCAGACCCTTGCGCAGGTATTCGTCGGTGTCGGCGGCGTAGCGGGTCGGGAATTCGATCGTGATGATGCCGACGACGGCGCGCATGCCGAGGCTGCGCAGGGCCTGGGCCGCGTCGCCGGGAAAGAAGTACATGTCGTTGCAGCAGGTGACCCCGCCGCGCAGCATCTCGACCGCCGCGAGGCGCGTGCCGTCATGGACGAATTCGGCGCCGGCCAGATTGCGTTCCAGGGGCCAGATGCGTTCCTGCAGCCAGCGTTGCAGCGGCAGGTCGTCCCCCGCGCCGCGCAGCAGGGACATGGCGGCATGGGCATGGGCGTTGACCAGGCCCGGCAGCAGGGCGTGGTGCCGGGTCAGGGTCACGCGCGGCGCGTCGGGAAAGCGGTGGCGCGCCTCGGCGATCGGGCAGACCGCGGCGATGCGGCCGCCGGCGATCGCCACCGCATGGTGTTCCAGAACCGCGCCGCGCGGGGCCACGGGAACCACCCAGCGGGCTTCGAGGACGGTGTCGGCGGATTGCATGGTGGCAGGACTGTAGCAAGAGCGCGGAGCGAACGGAAATGCCCCGCAAAATGGGTCGCCGACCGGGCGGATGGGTTCGGTCCGGGCGCTCCGTCGCGTCCGACGGCGCTCCCGGAACCGTCCGCGCGGCAGGGGTCGGCGCATCGAAACGATGCACTGGTAAAATAGCCGGTCGCACTTTCTCGGCGTACATCGCCCCCGGACCCGCCCGCCCATGGACTCTTTCGCCAAGGAAACGCTCCCGGTATCCCTCGAAGAGGAGATGCGCCGCTCGTATCTCGATTACGCGATGAGCGTGATCATCGGGCGCGCCCTGCCGGATGTCCGCGATGGGCTCAAGCCCGTGCACCGGCGGGTACTGTTCGCGATGCACGAAGCCAACAACGTCTGGAACCGGGCGTACGTCAAGTGCGCCCGCGTGGTCGGTGAAGTGCTCGGGAAGTACCATCCGCACGGCGACACCGCGACCTACGACGCACTGGTGCGGATGGCGCAGGATTTCTCCCTGCGGTTCCCGCTCATCGACGGCCAGGGCAACTTCGGCTCGATCGACGGCGACAACGCGGCCGCGTACCGGTATACGGAGTGCCGGCTCGACAAGCTCGCCTCCGAGCTGCTGCTCGACATCGACAAGGAGACGGTCGATTTCGTCCCCAATTACGACGGCAAGGAGCGCGAGCCCACCGTCCTGCCGGCGCGGATCCCGAACCTGCTCATCAACGGTTCGGGCGGCATCGCCGTGGGCATGGCGACCAACATCCCGCCGCACAACCTGGCCGAGGTGATCGACGGCTGCCTGCTGCTGCTGCGCGACCCCGACCTCGACATCGAAGCGCTGATCGAGGCGATCCCGGCGCCGGATTTCCCGACCGCCGGCATCGTCTACGGACTGGATGGTGTCCGCGAGGGCTACCGCACCGGCCGCGGCCGCGTGGTGATGCGCGCCAAGACGCATTTCGAGGAGCTCGACAAGGGCGCGCGCAGCGCCATCATCATCGACGAGCTGCCCTATCAGGTGAACAAGCGGGCGCTGCTCGAACGCATCGCCGAGATGGTCAACGAGAAGCGCATCGAAGGCATCTCCGACATCCGCGACGAATCCGACAAGTCGGGCATGCGGGCGGTGATCGAACTGAAACGCGGCGAAGTCCCGGAGGTGGTGCTCAACAACCTGTTCAAGCTCACCCAGCTGCAGGACACCTTCGGCATGAACCTCGTCGCCCTCGTCGACGGCCAGCCGAAGCTGCTCAACCTCAAGCAGATGCTCGAATGCTTCCTCTCGCATCGGCGCGAGGTGGTGACGCGACGCACGGTGTTCGAGCTGCGCGAAGCGCGCCGCCGCGGCCACATCCTCGAGGGTCTGGCGGTCGCGCTGGCGAGCATCGACGACTTCATCGCGATCATCAAGGCGGCGCCGACTCCACCGGTGGCCAAGGTCGAGCTGATGGCGCGCAGCTGGGATTCGCCGCTGGTGCGCGACATGCTCGAGCGCGCGCAGCGGGATTCGACGACCGGGGCGGCGGCGTTTCGCCCCGAGAGCCTGGCGCCGGAGCTGGGCCTGCAGGGCGACGGCCGCTACCGGCTGTCGGAAGAGCAGGCCGAGCAGATCCTGCAGATGCGCCTGCAGCGCCTCACCGGGCTCGAGCAGGACAAGATCGTCGGCGAATACCGCGAGGTCATGGCGCTGATCGGCGATCTGCTCGATATCCTGGCGCGTCCCGAGCGGATCACGGCGATCATTCATGACGAACTGATCGCGGTCCGCGGCGAATACGGCACCGGCGCCGCGGCGGTGCGGCGATCGGAGATCGTCCGCACTGCCGAGGAACTTGCGACCGAGGATCTGATCGCGCCGCAGGACCTGGTGGTGACGCTCTCGCATTCGGGTTACATCAAAAGCCAGCCGTTGGCCGACTACCGCGCGCAGAAGCGGGGCGGACGCGGCAAGCAGGCGGCCGTGACCAAAGAGGACGACTGGATCGACCAGCTCTTCATCGCCAACACGCACGACACCATCCTGTGTTTCTCGGATCGCGGGCGCCTGTACTGGCTCAAGGTCTGGGAAGTTCCCCAGGGCTCGCGCGCCTCGCGCGGCAAGCCGATCGTCAATATGTTCCCGCTCGCCGAGGGCGAGAAGATCACCGTGATCCTGGCGGTGAAATCCTTCGATGCGCAGCACTTCGTCTTCATGGCCACTGCCCTGGGGACGGTGAAGAAAACCTCGCTCGACGAGTTCTCCAACCCCCGGAAGGCGGGCATCATCGCCGTCGACCTCGACGAAGGCGACTACCTCATCGGCGCGGCGATCACAGACGGCCGGCACGACGTGATGCTGTTCTCCGACGCCGGCAAGGCGGTGCGCTTCGATGAGAACGACGTGCGGCCGATGGGGCGCCAGGCGCGCGGCGTGCGCGGCATGCAGCTGGAGGATGGGCAGCGGGTCATCGCCCTGCTGGTCGCCGAGGATGAGGCGCAGAGCGTGCTCACGGCGACGGAAAACGGCTATGGCAAGCGCACACCGATCGCCGAATACACGCGCCACGGCCGCGGCACCAAGGGGATGATCGCGATCGCGACGTCCGGGCGCAACGGCAGGGTGGTCGCCGCGACCCTCGTCCATGAACAGGACGAGATCATGCTCATCACCACCGGCGGCGTGCTGATCCGCACGCGGATCGCCGAGATCCGTAGCATGGGCCGCGCGACCCAGGGTGTGACGTTGATCGCACTCGATCCGGGCACCACGCTTTCCGGACTGCAGCGGGTGGTCGAGTCCGATGCGGAATCGAATGGGGAGTGACGGGATGGCGGCGGACGTGGGGGACGGCGCGGGCAGCGCTCCGGCGGGCGCGGCGCAGGAGGACGCCGCCGGCGAGTGGCGGGCGCAGCGCCTGCGGGAACTGCGCGACGCGATCGATCAGGCTGATGCGCGGCTCGTCGAATTGCTCAACGAGCGGATGCGGCACGTCGTCGAGGTCGGCCGGCTGAAGAACGGCACTGGCGCTCCCATCTACCAACCGGATCGGGAGGCCCAGGTTCTGCAGCGGGTCGCGCGCGCCAACCGCGCCCATGGCGGTCCGCTGCCCGATGCGGCGGTGACGGCGATCTTCCGCGAGGTCATGTCGGCGGGCCGGGCCCTGCAGCGGCCGTTGCGGGTCGCGTACCTCGGTCCCGAAGGGACGTTCTGCGAACTGGCGATGCTCAAGCAGTTCGGCAGCGGGGTGCAGGCGCATCCCTGCGGTTCGATCGACGAGGCGTTTCACGCGGCGGAGTCGGGGGAGACCGACTATGCGGTCGTCCCGGTGGAGAACTCCACCGAGGGCGGCGTGTCGCGATCGCTCGATCTGCTCGTGAACACGCCGCTTTCCATCATTGCCGAAGTGTCCGTGCCGGTGCAGTTGCACCTGCTTGCGCGCACGGCGGAGATCGGGGCGGTCCGCCGGATCTACGGCATTCCGATCGCGATGGCGCAATGCCTCGCCTGGCTCGATCGCCATGTGCCGGGCATCGAACGCGTTCCGGTGGCGAGCAATGGCGAGGCGGCGCGGCGGGCGTCGGAAGATCCGGGCGCGGCGGCGGTGGCCGGTGAGCAGGCCGCTGCACGCTATGGCCTGCAGACGGTGGCGGCGTTCATCCAGGACGAGGCCGGCAACCGCACGCGCTTCGTGGTGCTGGCGCGGCAGGCGGGGACTCTTCCGCCGCCGGCCGGGGCCGCGGAGGAGATTCCGTACAAGACGTCGTTGATCCTTTCCGTGGCCAATCGCGCGGGCGCGGTCCACGAGATGCTGTCGCCGCTGGCGCGCCACGGTGTCTCGATGACGCGGCTCGAGTCGCGTCCCGCACGCACGAGCGCCTGGGAATACCTCTTCTTCGTGGACATCGAAGGACATGCCAACCAAGCCCCGGTGGCGGCGGCGCTGGACGACCTGCGGCGTACCTGCGCGTTTTTCCGCTGCCTGGGCTCGTATCCGAGGGCGGAATGATGACGAACTTGCTTGGCGCGCTGGAATCCGTTCGCGCGATCGCGCCGTATGTGCCGGGAAAGCCGATCGAGGAACTGGCGCGGGAATTCGGCCTGCGGCCGCAGGACATCGTCAAGCTCGCGTCGAACGAGAACCCGCTCGGCATGCCGCCGGACGCGCGGCTGGCGGCCGTGGAGAGCCTCGCCGAGGGCGCGCGCTATCCCGACGGCAACGCGTTCGCCCTGCGCAACGCGCTGGCGCAGCGGCTGGGCGTTCCCGCGGACTGGATCACCGTCGGCAGCGGCAGCAACGATCTGCTCGAGATGGCGGCGGCGGCGATGCTCGCTCCGGGACGCAGTTGCGTGTATTCGCAGTATTCCTTCGCCGTGTACCCGCTTGCGACCCAGGCGCGCGGCGCGCGCGGCATCGTCGTGCCGGCGCGCGAGTACGGTCACGACCTCGACGCCATGGCGGCGGCGATCAAGGCCGACACGGCGCTGGTGTACGTCGCCAATCCCAACAATCCGACCGGCACGTTCCTCGATCCGGCGCAGGTGGAGTCGTTCCTGGAACGCGTTCCCGGCCATGTCGGCGTCGTGCTCGACGAGGCATACAACGAATACCTGCCTCCGTCCCTGCGCTTCGACGCGACGCAGTGGGTGCGGCGCTTCCCGAATCTGCTCATCACGCGCACCTTCTCCAAGGCCTATGGCCTGGCGGGGCTGCGGGTGGGCTATGGCGTGGCGCAACCCGAATGGACCGGTCTGCTCAATCGCGTACGCATGCCGTTCAATGTTTCCGGGCCGGCGCAGGCGGCGGCCTGCGCGGCGATCGCGGATGATGATTTCCTGCAGCGCAGCTATGACCTCAATCGCACCGGGTTGGCGGCCCTGGGCGCGGGCCTGCGCGAGATGGGCCTCGAATTCGTGCCGAGCCATGCCAACTTCCTGCTGGTGCGGGTCGGGGCGAAGGCGGCGCAGGTGTACCGCGCGTTGCTCGCCGCCGGCGTGATCGTGCGGCCGGTGGCCAACTACGATCTGCCGGATTGCCTGCGGGTTTCGGTGGGCCTGCCGCAGGAGAACGCGCGCTTTCTCGCGGCGCTGCGGACCGCGCTGGCGGCGCTTGCCGCGACATGAAGCTCGCATTGCTGGGCTGCGGTCTGTTGGGCGGCTCGGCCGCGGCGGCATGGCGCAGGGCCGGCGCGGCGACGACCGTAACCGGCTTCGATCGGGATGCGGACGCGGTGCGGCGCGGGATCGCGCTGGGCATGATCGACACCGCGGCGGGCAGCCTCGCCGAGGCGGTCGCGGGCGCCGACTGCGTGCTGCTCGCGACGCCGGTGGGGGCGATGCCGGCGCTGCTCGGCGCGCTTGCGCCGCATCTGCGCGACGGCGCCATCGTGACCGACGTCGGCAGCACCAAGGAAGGGATCGTCGATGCGGCCCGGGCGGCACTGGGGGCGAAGTTCGCACGCTTCGTTCCGGCGCATCCGATCGCCGGCGCCGAGTCCCACGGCATCGACAACGCGGCCGCGGAACTCTTCGACGGCCGCTGGGTGATCGTCACGCCGGCGGCGGAAACCGCGATCGATGCGCTGCGGCGGATCGAGTCGGCATGGACCGACTGCGGCGCCATCGTCGAACGCATGGAGGCGCGGGAGCACGACCGGATTTTTGCCGCCGTGAGCCATTTGCCGCATCTGGCGGCGTTCGCGTTGATGCGGGCGGTGGCGGCGGGGGCGGATGGTTCGCGCTGCCTGCAGTTCGCCGGCGCGGGATTCCGCGATTTCACCCGCATCGCCGCGAGCGACGCGACGATGTGGCGCGACGTCGCGCTGGCCAACCGGGAGGCGCTGGGGCGCGAACTGGCTGCGTACCGTGCCGAGCTGGATGCGCTGCAAGCCGCCCTCGATCACGCCGACGGGGCGGCATTGCAACGAATGTTCGAGGACGCGAGCCGGGTGCGGCGCGGCATGCGGTTCGGCGCCTTTGGGCGCAACGAAGTCGAGGATGGGCATGACGAGTGACGCGGCGGCGGTGCGGACCGTCGAACCGATCGCCCGCGCGGCGGGCGAGGTACGGCTTCCGGGTTCGAAGAGCATTTCCAATCGCGCGCTGCTGCTGGCCGCGCTGGCGCAGGGCGCGACCGAACTGTCGGGCGTGCTCGATGCCGACGACACGCGGGTCATGATCGCGGCGCTGCGGACCTTGGGCGTGGCGATCGAGGTCGATGGCGACCGGGTGCGCGTGCAGGGCTGCGGCGGCGATTTCCCGAACCGCGACGCGGACCTGTTCCTCGGCAATGCGGGCACGGCGATGCGCCCCCTGGCGGCGGTGCTGGCCTTCGCCGGCGGACGCTACCGCCTCGACGGGGTCGCCCGCATGCGCGAGCGGCCGATCGGCGATCTGGTCGACGCGGTGAACGGCATGGGGGCGCGGGTGCGGTACACGGGGACCCCGGGGTATCCGCCGCTGCAGGTCGAGCCGGCGGACCGCGAGATGCTGGTTCCGCGGGTGCGGGTGCGCGGGGCCGTGTCGAGCCAGTTCGTCACCGGCCTGCTGCTCGCGGCGCCGGGCTATGCGCGCGCCACGACGTGGCGGAGCCTGACCATCGAGATCGACGGCAACCTGATCTCGCAGCCTTACGTGGCAATGACCATCGCGATGATGCGGCAGTTCGGCGCGGATGTGCGCGCACCGCTGCCGGGCGCGTATGTGGTCGGCCCCGACGCCTATCGCGCGCCGGCGGGCCGCTATGCGGTGGAGGGCGATGCGTCGGGCGCCTCGTACTTTCTCGCGCTGGGAGCGATCGCGGGCGGCCCGGTGCGCGTGCGCGGCGTCGGTCGGGACAGCCTGCAGGGCGACGTGGCGTTTACGCGCATCCTGGAAGCGATGGGGGCGCGGGTGACCATTGGCGACGACTGGATCGAGACCGCGGGCGGGGGAACGGGTGCCGACGGCCGTTTCGTCCTGCGGCCGATCGACTGGGACTGCTCGGAGATTCCGGATGCGGCGATGACCGCCGCGGTGCTCGCGCTCTTCGCCCGCGGCACGACCCGGCTGCGGGGGATCGGCTCCTGGCGCGTCAAGGAGACGGATCGCATCCACGCGATGGCCACCGAGCTGACCAAGCTCGGGGCGGGGGTGGAGTTCGGCGACGACTGGATCGCGGTGACGGCGCCGGAGCAGGTGCGCGAGGCGTGGATCGACACCTACGACGATCACCGCATGGCGATGTGCTTTTCGCTGGCGGCGGCGGCGGGCGTGCCGGTGCATGTGCGGGATCCCGGCTGCGTGGCGAAGACCTTCCCGGAATATTTTGCGCAGTTGGAGACGCTGCGACGATGATGAGTCCGATCCCTGTCATCGCCATCGACGGCCCCACCGCCTCCGGCAAGGGCACGGTTGCCCAGCGCGTCGCGCAGGAACTGGGGTTCGCCTGCCTGGACAGCGGCGCGCTCTACCGCATCGTCGGCCTGCTGGCGCTCGAGCAGGGCGTCGGCCTCGACGACGGACCGGCGCTCGCGGCCGTCGCGGACGCGCTCACCGCCGCGGAGGATCCGGCGATGCGCCTGCGCTTCGCCGCCGGCCGGATCACGCTGGGCGCGCGCGACATCACCGAGGCCATCCGTCGCGAGGAGGTCGGGCGGGCGGCATCGCGGATCGCCACCGCGGGCGAGCTGCGGGCCGCGCTGCTCGCCCTGCAGCGGGCCCAGCGTCGGCCGCCGGGCCTGGTGGCCGACGGGCGCGACATGGGGACCGTGGTGTTCCCCGACGCCTGCTTGAAGGTCTTTCTGGTCGCCGATGTCCGGGTGCGCGCGGAGCGGCGCTATAAGCAGTTGATCGAAAAGGGCTATCCCGGTACAATCGAGTCCCTCCTGCGGGATCTGGAGGAGCGTGATGCGCGCGACCGTACGCGCGACCACGCTCCGCTCGTTGCCGCGGAGGGAGCGAAGATTCTGGACAGCACCGCGATGACCATCGATGCGGTGGTCGCGCAAGTGCTCGGCTGGTACCGGGCAGGCTGATTCCCGATTCTCCGCACACGGGTGCGCGGGGGCGTTCCTCGCGCGGTCTTTCACTCCGCCCGGGCGCAAGGCCTCGGCGAGCAAGAGAGTTTTCATGTCCATCGCTACCAGTACATCCCAGCACGCTCCGGAATCGTTTGCCGCCCTGTTCGAAGAAAGCCTCGCGCGTCATGAAATGCGCGCCGGCGAAGTGGTCACGGCCGAGGTCCTGCGCGTCGACCTGAATTTCGTCGTCGTCAACGCCGGCCTGAAGTCCGAGGCGTACATCCCGATCGAGGAGTTCCGCAACGACCAGGGCGAGGTCGACGCCAAGCCCGGCGATTTCGTTTCCGTCGCCATCGAGGCGCTCGAAAACGGCTACGGCGACACCATCCTGTCGCGCGACAAGGCGAAGCGGCTGGCCGCGTGGCTGTTCCTGGAGAAGGCGCTGGAGAGCGGGGACCTGGTCAGCGGCACGATCAGCGGCAAGGTCAAGGGCGGTCTCACCGTGATGATCAACGGCATCCGCGCGTTTCTGCCCGGCTCGCTGGTCGACACCCGTCCGGTGAAGGACACCTCGCCCTACGAGGGCAAGACGCTCGAGTTCAAGGTCATCAAGCTCGATCGCAAGCGCAACAACGTCGTGGTTTCGCGCCGTGCCGTCGTCGAGGCGAGCATGGGTGAAGAGCGCGCCCGTTTGCTGGAGACCCTCAAGGAAGGGGCCATCATCAAGGGCATCGTCAAGAACATCACCGACTATGGTGCGTTCGTCGACCTGGGCGGCATCGACGGCCTGCTGCACATCACCGATCTGGCCTGGCGCCGCGTACGCCATCCGAGCGAGGTGGTCAGCGTGGGCCAGGAGCTCACGGCCAAGGTCCTGAAGTTCGACCAGGAGAAGAACCGCGTTTCGCTGGGTCTCAAGCAGCTGGGCGAGGATCCGTGGATCGGCCTGGCGCGGCGCTATCCGCAGAACACGCGTCTCTTCGGCAAGGTCACCAACATCACCGACTACGGCTGCTTCGTCGAACTCGAGCCGGGCATCGAGGGTCTGGTGCACGTCTCCGAGATGGACTGGACCAACAAGAACGTCGATCCGCGCAAGATCGTGCAGCTGGGCGACGAGACCGAGGTCATGGTCCTGGAGATCGACGAGGAGCGTCGCCGCATCTCGCTGGGCATGAAGCAGTGCCGCGCCAATCCGTGGGACGAATTCGCGATCTCGCACAAGAAGGGCGACAAGGTCTCGGGCGCGATCAAGTCGATCACCGACTTCGGCGTGTTCATCGGCCTGCCCGGCGGCATCGATGGCCTGGTGCATCTGTCCGACCTGTCCTGGAACGAGCCCGGCGAGGAAGCCGTGCGTCGGTTCAAGAAGGGCGAAGAGCTGGAAGCGGTCATCCTGGCGATCGACGTCGAGCGTGAGCGCATCTCGCTGGGCGTGAAGCAGTTGAGCGGCGATCCGTTCACCAACTTCACGCACATGCACGACAAGGGTTCGCTCGTGGCCGGCACGGTCAAGAGCGTCGATGCCAAGGGTGCCGTGATCACGCTCGACGGCGAGATCGAAGGCTATCTGCGGGCTTCGGAAATCGCCGCCGACCGGGTCGAGGACGCGCGCAACCACTTGAAGGAAGGCGAGGCGCTTCAGGCGATGATCATCAACGTCGATCGCAAGAACCGTTCGATCAACCTTTCGATCAAGGCCAAGGACAATGCGGAAGCCGCCGAAGCGATGGCGCGGATGCATGCCGAGGGCGCGAGCGGGACGACCAACCTGGGCGCGCTGCTCAAGGCCAAGCTCGAAAACAAGTGATCGGAGATGGCCCCCGAAGGAACCGGCGGTTCCTTCGGGGGCCGGCAGTTTTGAATGCACAGGGTGGATGCCGAACGTTCGATGACCAAATCCGAATTGATCCTTCGCCTGTCGTCCCGCTATCCGCACCTCACGGCGCGCGACGCGGACGAGGCGGTGAACCTGATCCTGGGCGCGCTCGAAACGGCGCTGGCCGATGGCGGGCGGGTCGAGATTCGCGGGTTCGGCAGCTTTTCCCTCAACTATCGCCCGGAACGTGTCGGGCGCAATCCGAAGTCGGGAGAGCAGGTTCACGTCCCGGCGAAATACGTTCCGCACTTCAAGGCCGGCAAGGAGTTGCGCGAACGGGTCGACGGCACGGTTTGACGATATGGACTTGCTTGCCTGGATCGGACGGCTGATTTTTTTCCTGGTGGTGCTCTGGATCGCCCTGGAGAACCCCGCGACGGTGCCGCTGCGCCTGAGCGCGACGCTGTCCTGGCCGAGCGTTCCCCTGCTGGCGGTGATCCTGGGCAGCTTCGTCATCGGCGTGCTGGCCGGGACGATCGCGATGCTTCCCAAGCTCTTCCGGCTCCATCGCCGTTTGCGGCACGCCACCGACCGCAAATCGGCGCGGCCGAACGCCGAAGCGTCGCTGATGCACGCGGCCCGGCAGGGCGGCGCGGTGGGCGACGTGGATTTCGACGCGTCCAAGCATTCCTGACGGCGCAGTCCGTCCGCTCCCATGGACTTCCAGGTCTGGTATTTCATTGCATTGCCGGCACTGTTCCTGGCCGGCTGGATCGCGCGCGGATATGAGGCGCGGGTGCGCGCGGCGGATCAGGGCGGCGCGCCGAAGGCGCTGTTCCGCGGCCTGAATTTCCTGCTCAACGACCAGCCGGACCGCGCGATCGACGCCTTCATCGAGGTCGCGAAGCTCGATCCCGAAACCATCGAACTGCACTATGCGCTGGGCAACCTGTTCCGGCGGCGCGGGGAGTTCGATCGCGCGGTGCGGGTCCACAATTACCTGCTGGGCCGGGCCGACCTGCCGGCGAGCGAGCGCGCCAAGGCGCTGGCGGAACTCGCCCAGGATTACCTCAAGGGCGGCATGCTCGACCGCGCCGAGGCCGGGTTCCAGCAACTGGTGGAAGATCCGGCGCACCGGTTCGATGCCCTGCGCGCCTTGCTGCGCATCCATGCGACGGGGCGCGACTGGGTCCGGGCGATCGACACCGCCCGCCAGCTCGAGCGCGAGGGCGGCGAGACCCATCGCGTCGCGATCGCGCATTTCCATTGCGAACTCGCCGAGCGTGCCGTGGCCGCGGGCGATCTGGCCGCCGCGCATCGACTGCTCGAGGAAGCGCTCGTCGCCGACCGCGGCTCCGTGCGGGCCAGCATCCTTGCCGGTGACATTGCGCAGCGGGAGGGCAATTCCGCCGGCGCGATCGAACACTGGTTGCGGATCGCCAGCGATGCGCCCGAGTATCTTGCGCTGATCGGCGAACGGCTGAGCGCGGCCCTCGACGCTGCCGGTCGGCGGTCCGAAGCCCTCAATCTGCTGCGGCGGGTGCTGCTGGATCATCCGTCGATCGATCTGCTCGACATCACCGTGCGGCGCACGCAGGAGTGGGAGGGCAATGCCGCCGGGGAGGCGATGCTGCGGGAAGAACTCAATCGCCATCCATCCCTGCTGGGCTTCGAGCGCCTGCTGGCGATGCGCGCGGCGTCGGCGCCCGGCAAGGACCGGGAACTGGAACTGCTGCGGGGACTCATCCAGGCGCAGGCGCGCAACCTGTCGCGCTACCGCTGCGGCACCTGCGGCTTCCGGACGCGATCGTTTCCGTGGCAGTGTCCGGGATGCCTGAGCTGGGACAGCTACCCACCCAAACGGATCGAAGAACTGGAGGCGGCAGCATGACCCGGCGCAACGCCATTCCCACCGTCGAAGGGACGATCGGCAATACCCCGCTGGTCGGGCTGCAGCGCATCGACGCCGCGCAATGGCGCGCGCGCGGAAACGTGTTGCTGGCGAAGCTCGAGGGCAACAACCCCGGCGGATCGGTCAAGGATCGTCCGGCCTACTCGATGATCCGGCGCGCCGAAGAGCGCGGCGAGATCCATCCCGGCGACCGGTTGATCGAAGCCACGAGCGGCAATACCGGCATCGCCCTGGCGATGATCGCGGCGATGAAGGGCTACCGCATGACCTTGATCATGCCGGACAACCTGTCCCTCGAGCGGCGCGCCTCGATGCTGGCCTACGGCGCCGAGCTGATCCTGACCCCCGCGGCGCGGGGAGGCATGGAATATGCGCGCGACCTGGCGATGGATATGCAGGCACGCGGCGAAGGGAAGGTGCTCGATCAGTTCGCCAACGCCGACAACCCGCGCGCGCATTACGAGGCCACCGGTCCGGAAATCTGGCGCGACACGGCCGGCGCGGTGACGCACTTCGTCTCCAGCATGGGAACCACCGGCACCATCATGGGGGTGTCCCGGTTCCTCAAAGAGCGCAATCCGGGGGTGGTGGTCGTCGGCGCGCAGCCGGCGGAAGGCTCCCAGATTCCGGGAATCCGGAAATGGTCGCAGGCCTACCTGCCGAAGATCTTCGATGCCGCCCGCGTCGACCGCATCGAGTACGTGACGCAGGACGACGCCGAGGAGATGGCCCGCCGCATGGCGGCCGAAGAGGGCATTCATGCCGGCATCTCGTCCGGCGGCGCGCTCTGCATCGCCCTGCGAGTGGCGCGCGAAGTCGAGAACGCGACCATCGTATTCGTCGTCTGCGACCGCGGCGACCGCTATCTGTCGACCGGGGTCTTCAACCGCTGATCCGCGGTCTGCGTACCCGCGTTTCGCATACGGTGGTGCCCTATCACTCGTTTCGGGTGTCCCGCGCATCGGGAGTATTGATCCTCATCAACCGTTTTTGGGCGCAAAATTCCCAAGACGGACCGATCGAAATCAATCTCTGGGAGGATGCCATGCGTGTTCCGTCCGAGGTGGTGAACGTCATCGATGCGATGCACCTGACCGATTCGGAGTCCTATCAGCGGACGTTCGAGCCGGATCAGGCGGGCCGGTTGGCGCCCGGCTATTACCTCGTTCTGTGGAAAGACGAAATCGAGGTCTCGCGGTTCGACGCGCAGGCCGACTATGTCGGCCCCTTTCCGACGCGTCGGGTGGCCGAGGACGTCCTGACGTTTTTCTGCCGTTGAGGGCGTTGCCGGTTTCCCCCGCACGCCCCCCTCCCCGGAGGGCGAAGGGGGTGCGCCCCGATGATCCGATGATCGTCCTATTCCGTTTCCGGCAGCAGGCGCGCCGCCAGGGCCGCCAGGCGTTCGACGTCGCCGCTCGCTTCGAGGCGCAGACGCGCCGGGGCCGCCGCGGTGGTGTCGGTGTCGGCGGCGGGGCCACCCGCAGCGATGTGCAGGCGCCGGGCCAGTTCCCGTGCGATCGCGGGTCCGGTTTCGACGATCGCGACCCCGGGCGCCGCGGCTTCGATCGCGCTGCGCAGAAACGGGTAGTGCGTGCATCCGAGGACGAGGGTATCCGCGCCCTCCTGCAGTAGCGGCGCCACCGACGCCCGGATCGTTTCGCGGGCGGCCGGGGTGTCGATCTCGCCCGACTCCACCAGTTCCACCCAACCCTGCGCGGCATGTTCGACGAAGCGCACCCCGGGCGCCTCGGCGCGCGTCCGGCGCAGCAGTTCGGCGTAGCGCCGGCTGGCCAGGGTCGCCGCCGTCGCCAGCACCCCGACCACACCGCTGCGCGTCGCGGCGGCGCCGGGCTTGAGACCCGGTTCGACCCCGATCACCGGAACCGGCGCCCAGGCGCGCACCGCGTCGATGGCGTTGGCCGTCGCCGTGTTGCATGCGATGACGAGTGCGCGGACGTCATGTTCGAGCAGGCGGGCGCAGCAGAGGCGGGTGCGATCGAGGATTTCTCCATCGCTGCGCGATCCGTAAGGGACGAACGCCGTATCGGCGAAATAGACGATTTCCTGTCCCGGGAGGGACGCGCGGATCGCGGCGACGACGGAGAGGCCGCCCGCGCCGGAGTCGAATACGCCGATGGTCATGCGATGAACTCTTCGGGAAACCGGGGAAATTCGTCAATGCGTGCCGCGGGCGGCGATCATCGCCTGCCACTGGC
This sequence comes from Pseudomonadota bacterium, assembly GCA_021838715.1. Taxonomy (GTDB): domain Bacteria; phylum Pseudomonadota; class Gammaproteobacteria; order Burkholderiales; family Burkholderiaceae_F; genus GJ-E10. The sequence continues at coordinate 16,898 of JAKCCX010000034.1, forward strand.
GCGGCCCGCTTTCGTGCACCGAGGCCCCCTCGGCATCGACCGCAACCGTGACCGGCATGTCCTGCACGGTGAATTCGTAGACGGCTTCCATGCCGAGGTCCGGAAAGGCCAGCACGCGGGCGCTGCGGATGGCCCGCGCGACGAGATAGGCGGCGCCGCCCACCGCGATGCAGTATGCGGCGCCGTGGCGGCGGATCGAGTCGATCGCGGCCGGGCCGCGTTCCGCCTTGCCGATCATCGCCAGCAGACCGGTCTGCGCGAGCAGGGTGTCGGTGAACTTGTCCATGCGCGTGGCGGTGGTGGGGCCGGCGGGGCCGACGGCCTCGCCATGCACCGGGTCGACCGGGCCTACGTAGTAGATGACCCGTCCGCGGAAATCGACCGGCAGCGGTTCGCCCCGCGCGAGCATGTCGCAGATCCGCGCGTGCGCCGCGTCGCGGCCGGTCAGCAGGCGGCCCGAAAGCAGCAGGGTCTGGCCCGGCTTCCACGACGCGACCTCCTCGCGGGTCAGCGTATCGAGATCGACGCGCCGGGCGCGTTCCGCATCCGGCTGCCAATGCACGTCGGGCCACGCCGACAGCGGGAGGGGGTCGAGCTGCGCCGGCCCGGAGCCGTCGAGCGTGAAATGCACGTGCCGCGTGGCGGCACAATTGGGAATGAGGCCCACGGGCTTGCCGGCGGCATGGGCGGGATAGGTGCAGATCTTCACGTCGAGGATGGTGGTCAGGCCGCCCAGTCCCTGGGCGCCGATGCCCAGTGCGTTGACCCGCTCATAAATCTCGACACGCAGGGCCTCGATCTCGGTGCGCGGCCCGCGCGCGAGCAACTCCGCCATGTCGATGTCCTGCATCAGCGCCTGTTTGGCGAGCAGCATCGCCTTTTCGGCGGTGCCGCCGATCCCGATCCCGAGCATGCCGGGCGGACACCAGCCGGCCCCCAGGGAGGGGATGGTGTTGACCACCCAATCGGCGACCGAGTCGCTGGGATTGAGCATGGCCAGACGCGACTTGTTTTCCGAGCCGCCGCCCTTCGCGGCGACCGTCACCTCGACGCGGTTGCCCGGAACCAGTTCGACCTGGATCACCGCAGGCGTGTTGTCGCCGGTGTTGCGGCGATTCCCGATCGGCGGATCGACGATGGATGCGCGCAGCGGATTGTCGGGATCCCGATAGGCGCGGCGCACCCCCTCGTTGATGGCGGGATCGAGGCCGTCGTCCAGTCCCTCCCAGCGGACATCCATGCCGATCCGAAGGAATACGTTGACGATCCCGGTGTCCTGGCAGATCGGGCGGCGACCCTCTGCGCACATGCGCGAATTGGTCAGGATCTGGGCGATCGCGTCGCGTGCCGCAGGGCTCTTCTCGGCCTCGTAGGCGCGGGTGAGGCTGCGGATGTAGTCGAGCGGGTGGTAGTAGCTGATGAACTGCAGCGCATCGGCGATGCTCTGCACCAGATCGGCTCGGCGGATCGTGCGGACGGCGGTCATGTCGTGTCGGCCGGCTTTCGAAAATGGGGTGGAAGGATTCCGGATCGTGCGGATAGTTTCCCACGATCCCGCTACGGCGCGCGCTCCCAGATGCGCCAGATCTCCTGGGGCCGCGGCCGCCGCCGTCCTTCCCAGACCGGATGCCACGCGGCGCCGAGGCCCACGAACGGGGGGAGATCGACGGCTGCTCTTCCATGGGGGACGTATTGCAGCGCGAACCGGCAATCCGCCGCCGATTCGCCGTCGCGGCGGAACGGGATGCGGCCGTAATAGGCAACGATGGCGCGCTCGGCCAATGGCACATGGATCGCGTCGACGCAGCCGTGCCCCGTCCAGCCGCGGGTGCGCAGCTCGGTGGCAAGTCCGACCGAAAAACTCCGGTATCCGAAGATGTAGTCGACCGCGGGAAGGTACAGCAGATTGGCGGTCGTCCAGGCGGCGACGACCCCGGCGGCGGCCAGCATGGGACCCCGCCACAGGACCTGCGGCCGGCGCACCACGCGCCAGAAGATCAGGTAGATCCAGAACACCGCCACGAGCGCCGCAGGTACCAGCGTCGACAGCGTCGCCTCGGCGCGGAAACCGGGGGCGAGGCGGGCCACCGAGCTTGCCATCGCATGCGGCACGCCCAGATCCATCGCCGCGTAATACGCCCAGAGAAAGAGCAGGACAAGGGAGAAGAAGGCGATCGCCAGCCAGTCGATCGCGTTGTCCAGGGCACGCCGCAGCGTCGTCGCGCCGAACGCGGCGAGGACGACCAGCGGCGGGATCAGGTCGACCAGGGCACGTTCGTCGAGCGGCGCGGACGCCATCATCGCCGCCGCAATCGAGATCAGCAGCAGGAGCGGTCGTTCGAGGTGCGGCGCGCGCAGGCTCCCGCGCCAGGCGTAGACGGCCCAGGCGGCCAGGGGCCAGAGCGGCCACAGGAACCAGACCCCGGTGCGCAGCAGCCAGGCCCCGGCGTGGGCCGCGGAGCGCGGCGAGGCGAGTGGCAGGGAATCCGGGGCGAAGTTTGCGTGTTCCCACGCCGCGAAAAAGGAGGCGGCCTGGCGGGGGAAGAAATGGAACCCGAGCACGGGCCATGCGGCGGCGATGCCCGCGCCCACGGCGAGCACGAGGAGTGCGAGGCCGACCCGCACGGAAGCCGGGGGATACGTCCTCGCGTCGCCTGCTCCGGCATTCGCGGTCCCCAGGGTGTCGTTCGCGCCCGCTCGGGTCGCTTCTTCCGCGGCCGGGGCCGCCTGACCACCCAGGAACACCAGGATGCAGCCCAGCAGCAGTCCGCTGGCCAGAATCGGTCCCTGGATGAGCGCTGCGGCGCCGACCGCCGCGCCGGCCAGCACGGCCGCAAGGCCGCGATGCCATTCGATGGCGCTCAGCGCCAGCAGGGCGACCGAGACCGCCGCCATGGCCGCGGCATCGGCATGCGTCTGGTGGAGCCGCAGGACGACGCCGATCGTTCCGATCGCCAGCAGCAGGGCGATGTCCGCCACCAGGCGGGAATAGTCGCGCCGGCTGGCATCGCCGCCGAACGCGCCGGCGACCGGCAACGCTTCGTCGCGTCGTGCCAGGCGGGAGACGGCCTGCCACAGGGCGACGATCGCAAGGGGATACCAGAAGAGATTGGCCGCTGCCGCCGCGTTGGTCTCGCCGAACCGTCCGCCGAAGCAGCGGATCAGCGCAGCGCCGAACCAGTAGGGGAGCGGTCCGTCGCGGACGGCGGGAACGCCGGCGATGTCCGGAAACAGCCAGTGTCCGGCAGCGCCGTGCGCCATGCTCCACATGCGCGCGAAGCCGGTGGCGTCCTGGGGCCAGAGTTCATGTCCGAACAGGCCGGGAACGATGAACGCCGCGAGCAGGGAAACCAACGCCCACCGCGGCATCGCGGCCGCGGCTTGCGCGGTGATCCGCGCGGGGGATCGGCGCGGAATGTCGATCAATGGAGAACACCCTGGCGCGGGCATCGATGCCCGCGCGGTCGGTCACATCCAGCGCGGGTCAGCGCTGCTTCTTGGCCTTGGCCGCGCTCGCTTCCGCCGCCGCCGCGTTGATTTCCTTCGACTTGGCGGCGAACTTCTGGCGGAACTTCTCGACCCGGCCGGCCTCGACGACGCGCGTCTGGGCGCCGGTGTAGAACGGATGCGAGGCCGAGGAGGTGTCGAGCTTCACCAGCGGGTACTCCTTGCCGTCCAGGGTGATCTTTTCCCGGGTCGGCGCGGTCGAGCGGGTGATGAAGCGGAAGTCGCAGGTCATGTCCTGGAACACGACTTCGCGGTATTCGGGGTGGATGCCTTCTTTCATGATGGGCTCATGGATCCAATGGAACCGGCGATTCTAACACCGAATCGGTGTGCCGATGCACGGGTGCCGCCCGATGGAATCCGTCGAGCGACGCTGCGGCCGATCAGCCTCCCCTGCGCATCATGTCGAAGAACTCGGCGTTGGTCTTCGTCTGCTTCATCTTGTCGAGCAGGAATTCCATCGCCTCGATCTCGTCCATGCCGTAGAGCAGCTTGCGCAGGATCCAGACCTTCTGGAGCACGTCGGCCTTGAGCAGCAGTTCCTCGCGCCGGGTGCCGGAGCGGTTGACGTTGATCGACGGGTAGACGCGTTTCTCGGCGAGCCGGCGCTCGAGGTGGATTTCCATGTTGCCGGTGCCCTTGAACTCTTCGTAGATCACGTCGTCCATCCGCGATCCGGTGTCGATGAGCGCGGTGGCGATGATGGTGAGCGATCCGCCTTCCTCGATGTTGCGCGCCGCGCCGAAGAACCGCTTGGGCCGCTGCAGGGCATTGGCGTCGACGCCGCCGGTGAGCACCTTGCCCGACGCCGGCACGACGGTGTTGTAGGCGCGCGCAAGACGGGTGATGGAGTCGAGGAGGATCACCACGTCCTTCTTCGATTCGACCAGGCGCTTGGCCTTCTCGATCACCATCTCGGCCACCTGCACGTGCCGGGCCGCCGGCTCGTCGAAGGTCGAGGAGACGACTTCGCCGCGCACGGAGCGCTGCATTTCCGTGACTTCCTCCGGGCGCTCGTCGATCAGCAGCACGATGAGCACCACGTCCGGATGGTTGGTGGTGATCGCATGCGCGATGTGCTGCAGCATCACGGTTTTCCCGGACTTGGGGCTGGCGACGAGCAGGCCGCGCTGACCCTTGCCGATCGGGGCGATGATGTCGACCAGCCGGCCGGTGATGTTCTCGTCGCCCCGCATGTCGCGCTCGAGAATGAGCGGCTTGTTCGGGAAGAGCGGCGTGAGGTTTTCAAACAGGATGCGGTGTTTGGTCGACTCGGGCGGCTGGCCGTTGACGCGATCCACCTTCACCAGGGCGAAATAGCGCTCCCCATCCTTCGGGGTCCGCACCTCGCCTTCAATGGAGTCGCCGGTGTGCAGATTGAAACGCCGGATCTGCGAGGGCGAGATGTAGATGTCGTCGGTGTTGGCGAGATACGACGTCTCGGGCGACCGCAGGAAGCCGAAGCCGTCGGGCAGCACTTCGAGCGTGCCGTCGCCGAAGATCTGTTCGCCGGCTTTGGCCTTGCGCTTGAGGATGGCAAACATCAACTCCTGTTTGCGCATGCGGTTGGCGTTGTCGATTTCCAGGGTGGCCGCCATCTCGATCAGTTGCGAGACGTGCAGGGCTTTGAGTTCGGAAAGTTGCATGGGCGATGCCGGTTCGAACGTGAGTACGGAGACAGGGGATGAAATGGAAAGAATCGGGGCGCGCGGAAGAGCCGGTCGGACAAGCCACGAAGCCGGAGGCTTCCGTGTGCCGGGGTGTCCGCGCGGGAAGCGCGCAATGCGTGAACGGGGGTAGCGCAGACGCCGGTGGGGCGGAAAACCCGCAACCCACCGGAAGAATATCAGATATTGCCGTCGATGAACGTCGTGAGCAGCGGTTTCGACAGCGAGCCGACCCGCGTTCCGGCAACCGCGCCGTTCTTGAAGATCATCAACGTCGGAATGCCGCGGATGCCGTATTTGGCCGGCACGGCCTGGTTTTCATCGACGTTGATCTTCGCAACCGCCAGCCGCCCTTCGTACTCCTTGGCCACTTCGGCCACGATCGGGGCGATCATGCGGCACGGGCCGCACCATTCCGCCCAGAAGTCGACGAGGACGGGCACCGGAGACTTGAGCACATCCTGTTCGAAGCTTGCATCGGTGATGGCTTTTACGTCGCTCATTGGGGATTCCCTAGAATCGATAGGAAGGAAAAAAGTATACCGACGAACCTTCCCGAGAGGTATCCGGCGGAATCGGCTACGCCATGCGGGCAGTCGACGTCGATCCGGTCTTTCGGTTTCCCCCGGAGTGGGGGGGCAGAGACGGGTGGATGCCGGACATCGTTGTCCGGCATCGTTTTGCAAGGGATCGATCATGCAGGAACTGCTGGTTCCGCCGGATGAGCGCTGGTGGCCTGGGGTGGCGGACCTGCTGCGCCGCTTTGCCGAGCCCGACCGGCGCGATCTGCGCCGCGTCACGGTGATCGTCCCGCGCATGGCGCATGCGGCGGCGCTGCGCGCGGCCCTGGTCGATGCGTGGCTGGGCGCTGCGTTCGTCGGCCCGCGGACGATGACCCTCGAGGATTTTGCCGGCATCGAGCGCCTTGCGCGGTGGCGGCAGCGGGCGGAACTGTTCGATGCCCTGCGCGGCAGCAGCTGGGTGCGCGAAACCTTCGGTGCCCAGCCGGGGGTGCTGTGGGCATTGGCGCGCGACGTCGCGGCCTTGAGCGACGAGCTCACCCTGGCGGCGAGCGGGGCCGTCGATGCGTTCGAGGGCCGCTGGGCCGCAGCGGTGCAGCGGCATTTCTCCCGGCGCGCGGCGCGGCTCGGCGCCACGCAGGCGCAGTTCGTCCTGGCCCTGTGGCGCGCCGGCCTGGCCCCGGGGGGCGGTGCGGCGCGCGGCGCTGCGCTGCTGCGGGAACGGCTGGAAGCGCGGGCGGGCGACGTCCGCGGTCCGTTCGTATGGCTGGTGCCGCAGGGCGCGGCGCCGTGGCAGCGGGCGGTGTGCGAGGCCATGGCGAAGCGGTCCGGACAGCCGGCGATCCTCGTTGGCGCGGATCGGCCCGCGCTGGTGCAACGCCACGGCTGGGTCGGCGCAGCGTGGCCCGAGGTGCTTGACGAGGATGCCGGCACGGCCGCCGAATTCGCGCCGCTCGCCGAGCGCGCCGCCGCGCTGCGTTGCGCATCCCCCGGCGACGCTCCGGCGGCGCCCGGATTTTTCGTCTACAAGACGTCGACCCTGGAAGAAGAAGCCACGGCTGCCGCCCGCTGGACCCTGGAGCGGCTGCAGCAGGGGGCGCGGCGCATCGCGCTGGTGGCGCTCGATCGCTTGACGGCGCGCCGCGTGCGCGCGCTGCTCGAACGCGCGCAGGTGCCGGTGCGCGACGAGTCGGGATGGAAGCTCTCGACCACGAGCGCCTGCGCGGTCGTGATCCACTGGCTCGATCTGGCGGCGCCGGAGGCGGTGCCACAGGATCGGCTGGATTGGTTGCAGTCGCCGTTTGCGGCGGGCGCGCACGATCGGCTCGAGTTCTGGATCGCCCGTGCGCGGGGCGGCAGGGACGCGTCCGGCAAGGAACATCTGCGCAGTCTGCGG
>JAKCCX010000111.1 GCA_021838715.1 Pseudomonadota bacterium
CGATGGTCATGTGCCGGGCGATCTGCCCGCCCTTCTTCCAGCGCCGCTCGCCGCTGCGGCGATCGATGGTCTGCTCCGCCCGCTCGGCCGCGCGCCACAGCGCCGCCGGGTCGGCGGCCCAGTCCGGAGCGGCGGGGGGCAGGATAAGACCCCTGTCCGCCAGCTCCTCGGCGCGATGGACGAAATTGAATACCATGCCGCTGTGATCCTGGCGCCGGGCGCGGGCGATATAGGCGGCGAGGCCGACGACGCTGCTGCCCGCCTCGGTGCGCACCATTTCGCAGCGGATGAAGCGGCTGGGCATCGCGGGTCCTGGCTTGAGGGGGGCGTGGAGGGGCGGAGGCTTGTCTTGGCTGGAGAAAGACACATTTTGCGAAGTAAAATGTATATTGAGCCTATATCAACATTCTTAGTAATTTGTTTCTTTATATGATACAATCTCCCAGGCACCACGGCAAGCCAGGAGAGAAGAAAACATGAGCATGAGGATTAAACCTGTCACCTTCGATGACACCGCTCTGCAGCGGCTCGAGGCACTGACCGCCAAGCGCAAAGACGGCACGCTCAGCGCCGGCGAGGCCCTTGATCTCAAGGATCTGCGGGTCATGAAGGACGAAGCGCGAAACGTCGAACGGCGCGCCGCCAACGCCGAAAAGCGGCGGCGGCACGAGGACCGGGACAAATACCGGCTCGGCGGCCTTGCCTTCGACGCCGGGCTGAGGGGATGGCCGGACAATCTTCTCACGGCCGGGTTCGCCTACCTGGCGGGCCTGAGCGATCGCGAGAAAGCGGCTTTGCTCCAGAGGCACGCGAACAGTAACGCGACGGCTGGCGCCGAGGCCGGGTCGGGCAGCGGAACACCTGCGGCTCGGGCGGAGGGTTGAGGCTCATGGATGATGAGGAGGAGGATCCGCTGGCGCTCATCGTCGTGGCGCTGCGGGAAGCCACGGAGGCCGCGCGCGCCGCCGGCGCTGCCGCCAAGGCCACGCATGAGGGGATGCGGCAAGCAGCAACGGACGCCGCGGCCGCGCGTGCGGAGGCGCGGAAATTCCATGACCAGCTTAGCGAAGCCGTTTCCGGCCTGGAGAAGAGGGTCGCGGCCCTCGCGCGTGACATCAAAGCGATGGCGCATCCTGTCCGGAAGCCCGAGCACGACCGTGAGGCGCGCTATGTCTGGGCCGCCGCGGGCTTCATCGGCGGCATCATTCTCTGCGCGGCTTTTTTCTTCCTCGCCGCCGCCCGGTCCCATGCGGGCTGAGCCGCGCGGGCGCTCGCCGGCGGCAAGCCAGGGGGTCCGGGGCATCCTCGGCGCCACGCCCGCCGATCCCCCCGCCTTCGCCAAGTGCGTCGCGGTGCCCGCAAACAGCGGGCACCGCGACGCCGCTGCCACGGGGTTGGCCGGCCGCGGGGTTTTTTGTGGCCTGGCGGCATTCTCGGAGCGGAAAGTGTTCTGCCGGCGGTGAGACCGCGCCCCTCAAGGCATTCTTTCTTTCCTGGCTGCCGCCTCGGCGGCGCGGAGGGTGTTTCCGAGCCGCTCCAGGGCCTTGGCCAGATCGCTTTTGGGGTCGAGTGGCGGCGCGGATGCGGCTGCCAAGGATAGAAGAGACTCTTGATTAGGGGTTCCTGCCCGAAATTCGGACTTGGAAGATTTGGGGTGCGGATGGGGGGTCTTCGGGTCGCGGAACGCATAGGCGTTGCTGGTGCGGATGGTGCGCCAGCGCCGCGCCAGGCGGCCGAACAAATCGCGCTCCTGCTCGATGACCCGGGTCAGGCGGTTGACCCAGGTGAGCAGACCGACGGCCTCGAGCGCCTTCAACGCCAGCGCCACGGTCGAGCGGGCGCAGCCGGCGCGTTCGGCGATGGCTTCGTGGCTCGGCATGCACGCGCCGCTCTTGCCGTTGTGGAAGCCCCAGAGCAGCGCTTCCAGCACCGTCACCGTCTTGGCGGTGAGCAGGCCATAGTGCTTCCCCGCCTCAGTGGCGCGCAGCAGGGCGCGCGCCCGGGTCATGATTCGCACTTTGGCTTCCCGGTCGAGCGGCACGCCGGTCGCCGGGCCGAATATCTTCTCCCGTCGCGGGCGGGAATGGCTGGGCAATATCGCTATCGAAGACATGATTTTCCTCGTCAGGCCGCACAGCGCAACCCGCCGGGGAGGGCCGAAAACCGGCACAAAACGACCCCTTAGCGAAAACTGCTGTTTTCGCTTGACTGGGGGCCTGATTTCGGGGAATCTCACGGCAGCAACACCAGTGATTTTCCCCGGCTTCGGCCGGTATGCAGCCCCGCCCCTGGCGGGGTTTGCTATGTCTGGGGCTCGGTTTCTCCAGAACGGTTGCATCGCGCGGGGCCGCGAATCAGCCCCGCAACCCGGAAGCCTGCCGCAAAATCTCCGCCCCGTCGAGAATAACCCTCAGCATCCAGAAACGACGGCGGCCGTGAAGAAATTCCCCCTCTGAGGGGTCGTTTCGCCCGAAGGAATGACACGATTCCAAGAGGGAGTGAGGGGTGAAGCCGGCGTTTAGATTAACACGTATATACGTATTAGCGCGTTAGCGGATTCACGCATCATGAGACGATAGCCGAGGATTTTCTGCTGTGTTAGAATGTACACATTCCAACACGGAGCATGTCCCATGACCGCCAGCACCACCATAACGATTCGGGTTCGCCCCGATGTGAAAGAAAAATTAGACCGGATCGCAGCCGACACACAGCGCAGCAAATCTTTCCTCGCCGGCGAGGCAGTGGCCGCCTATGTCGAGCGCGAGCTTGAAATCATCGAGGGTATCAAGCGCGGCATGGCTGATGCAGCGGCCGGGCGTGTCGTGTCCCATGGCGAGGCTATGGCCGAAATCTATGCCGTGATCGACGCGGCCGAAGCTAAGCGCGCAGACAAAACGTGAAGCGGCCAGTTACTTGGTCCCGCGAGGCGCTGGACGATATCAAGAAGCAGGCCGCGCATATCGCGAAGGATAATCCGGCCGCCGCGAGGCGGGTTGCCGACCGGATCAGGGACACAGGCAAAGCCCTCGGAGACATGGCGATTGGAAGGCCAGGCCGGGTAACAGGCACCTATGAAAAGTCCCTCACCCGCTTGCCCTACATCATCGCCTATGCGCTGCGGCCGATCGCCGGCCGGGAAAGCGTGGTGATCGTGCGCGTCATTCACACGGCGCGGGACTGGCCGGCCGAGGAATGGCCGCGGTAGTCTTAAAAGACGTAAACGTCTTTAGCTATATGCTTTAATACGTATTCACGTAATAAAGGACCAACGCATGAACGTCATTGCGTTCTTGAGCCAAAAGGGCGGCAGCGGGAAAACAACGCTTTCGGTTCATGCCGCCGTGGCGGCCGAGGCGAGCGGCGAGCGGGTTTGTATCATCGACGCGGACCCGCAGGAGAGCGCGACGGCTTGGGCGAGTGCGCGCGAGGCGCAGACGCCGGTCGTGGCGACTGCGCAGGCTGGGGAGCTGGACGCGGCGCTAAACGCCGCGAGGGGGGAGGGCATGACCCTTACCGTGATAGATGCCCCGCCCCATGCTGCCCCGGCCGCCAGCCAGATCGCGAAGCGGGCCGAGATGATCCTGATCCCGGTGCGCCCCGCTGCATTTGACCTTGCGGCGGTTCCGGCTGCGGTCGAGATCGTGAGGGCGGCAAAGGTGCGGGGCGCGTTCGTGCTGTCTGCCTGTCCGTTTCGCGCTCCCGAGATCGGAGAAACACGCGCGGCGCTGGAGCCTTACGGCTTGCCGATCTTCCCCGGAGAGATCACAGACCGGCGCGCTTTCGCCCGCGCCGTGACAACCGGCAGCGCCGTGACCGAGTTCGAGAGCGACGGCAAGGCGGCCGAGGAAATCCGTGCCCTTTGGGGATGGATCAGAGATGCGTTAAAACGCTAATAGCTATATACGTATAAACGTAACGTCGGGAGGCCGATTCATGGCGAAAAAAACGGGGCTTGCAGCCTTCACCCGCCCGAAGGTGGCGGAACAGTCGAGCGGTGCAACAGATGAGGCGTTGCACCTTGCCATTGAGGTTCCGGCTCCAAGGCGGAAGCGGGGAGGGGGGGAAACCGTTGCCCTCACGGTGAAGGTGCGCCGGTCGGACTGGCAGCGCCTTCGCCAGCTCGCAGACGCGGAAGGGACGACGATTCAGGCTATGGCCGAGGCCGGGCTATCGGCCGTGTTGGCGCAACATGGATTGCCACCAATCGAGCCTTACGCACGCTAATACGTTAATACGTTAATACGTTAATAGCTAAACACGACAGGTTTTGCCTTGGAGGCCAGAAGTAACGAAAGGGCCTTCGGATACGCATAGCGAGACAAAGCGGGAACATCAAGCGGCTCTGAGAGTGCAATTGTCAGGCGGCGCGCATCTGTTCGAGGAAGCGGGCGATATTGCGGCGTAGGGCCTCGGATTGCTCGCCAAGGGTTCCGGACGCGGCCAAGACCTGGTTCGCGGCGGTGCCGGTTTCGGTGGCGCCCTCG
>JAKCCX010000112.1 GCA_021838715.1 Pseudomonadota bacterium
GCGACGGCGTGACCGGACGGCAGGCCGCCCTGATCTGGCGCACCGAGGAAACATCCCCGCTCCCGCTTGCGGAAGAGGGCGTGCGCTCCTGAGTATCATTGGCACGAAGAACGTGACCGACCCGACCGACAACACGCCCCCCGATCGCTTCCGCGAAATGCGCGAGGCCTACCTGCAGCGCCTGGATGCGCTCTGGCGGGATCTGGTCGCGCATCCGGAGCGCATCACCGCGCCCATTGCCGACAGCCGCTTTGCCGACCCCGCCTGGCAGGACAATCCGCTGGCGTCGTTCGCGGCGCGTGCCCACCTGATCAACGCCGAGGCGATGCGCGCGCTCGCCGCCGCGATCGAAACCGAGCCCAAGTTCAAGAGCCGCCTGCAGTTCCTCGTATCGCAATGGGCCGATGCCGCGGCACCCTCGAATTTCCTGGCATGGAATCCGAGGGCGCAGCAGCGCGCCGTCGAGACCGGCGGCGCAAGCCTGTTGCAAGGCATGCAGAACCTGCTCGCCGACCTTGCCAAGGGCCGGATCTCGCAGGTCGACGAATCGGCGTTCGAGGTCGGCCGCAATGTCGCCACCACCGAAGGCGCGGTGGTCTATGAAAACGAACTCATCCAACTGATCCAGTACCGGCCGCGCACGGCCCGGGTGCGCGGTCGCCCGTTGCTGGTCGTGCCGCCCTGCATCAACAAGTACTACATCCTCGACCTGCAGCCGGAGAACTCGTTGTTGCGCTATTGCGTCGAGCAGGGCAACACCGTGTTCGTCGTGTCCTGGCGCAATCCGCAGGCCGAGCACGGGTGCTGGACCTGGGACGACTACGTCGAACACGGACCGATCGCCGCGATCGGCGCGGTGCGGGACATCGCCAAGGTCGACACCATCAACGCGCTCGGCTATTGCATCGGCGGCACGCTGCTCGCCACCGCGCTGGCGGTGCTCGCCGCGCGCGGCGAGACGCCGGCGGAGAGCCTGACGCTGCTGACGCCGCTGCTCGATTTCGCCGACCCCGGCATGCTCGACGTGTTCATCGACGAAGCGCACGTCGCGATGCGCGAAGCGACGATCGGCAAGGAGGCGGGCGGCGGCCTGATGCCGGGGCGCGATCTGGCGAACGCGTTTTCCGTCCTGCGCCCCAACGATCTGGTCTGGAACTACGTCGTCAACAATTACCTCGAAGGACGGCAGCCGCCGGCCTTCGATCTGCTCTACTGGAATGCCGACAGCACCAATCTGCCGGGGCCGATGTTCTCCTGGTACCTGCGCAACACCTACCTGGAAAACAACCTGATCCGCCCCGGCCGGGTCTCGTGCTGCGGCGAGCCCGTCGACCTGCGCCGCATCGAGGCCCCGACCTACGTGTTCGGCGCCCGCGAGGACCACATCGTGCCCTGGCGCGCGGCCTACGCCGCCGCCCGCACGCTGACCGGCGCCGCCGAACGGCGGTTCGCGCTCGGCGCGAGCGGCCACATCGCCGGCACCATCAACCCGGTATCGAAGAACCGGCGCAGCTACTGGGTCGCGCCGGAGCCCGCGGCGCGTCGGCGGAAGGCCCCGGCGTCGGGCCGCCGCGCCGCGCGGCCGCTGCCGGACTCCGATGCCTGGCTCGCCGCCGCCGACGAGCGCCCCGGCAGCTGGTGGGCGGATTGGGATCGCTGGCTCGCCCGCTTCGCCGGCGAAGAGAAGGCCGCCCCCCGGCGGCTCGGCAACCGCAGGTACCCGCCCATCGAACCGGCACCGGGTCGGTACGTGAAAGAGCGCGACACCGCGCATGATGCAGGGCATTCCGACCCCCTCTCCCGCGACGGCGGGAGAGGGCGGGGGTGAGGGCGCCCGCAGCATCGAAACGAATAACCCTGCAGGAACGAACATGACCGAAATCGTCATCCTCTCCGCCGTCCGCACCCCCATCGGCAAGTTCGGCGGCAGCCTGTCGCGCCACGCCGCGGCCGATCTCGGCGCGATCGTCGTGCGCGAAGCGCTCGCCCGCGCGCGGATCGCGCCGGACGCGGTCGATGAAGTCATTCTCGGCCAGGTGCTCACCGCCGGCGCGGGACAGAACCCCGCGCGCCAGGCGGCGGTGCGTGCCGGCGTGCCGGTGGGCGTTCCGGCCATGACGGTCAATCAGGTCTGCGGCAGCGGCCTGCGCGCCGTGATGCTCGCCGCGCAGGCCGTCGCCAACGGCGACGCGCGCGTGGTCGTGGCGGGCGGGCAGGAAAGCATGAGCCGGGCGCCGCATCTGCTCGCCGGCGCGCGGGACGGCTTGCGCATGGGCGATGCCACGCTGCTCGACAGCATGATCCGGGATGGCCTCTGGGACGCGTTCGACGACGTGCACATGGGCATCACCGCGGAGAACGTGGCCCGCGAATACGGCATCTCGCGCGTGATGCAGGACGAATTCGCCGCCGCCTCGCAGCGCAAGGCCGGCGCCGCGCAGCAGGCCGGCCGCTTCCGCGACGAGATCGTCGCGGTGCCGCTGCCGCAGAAGAACGGCGGGGCCGTGCCGTTTGCCGAAGACGAGACCATCCGCCCGGCCACGACGACCGAAACCCTCGCCGCCTTGCGTCCGGTGTTCGAACGCGACGGCACCGTGACCGCGGGCAACGCATCGGGCATCAACGACGGCGCCGCCGCGGTGGTCGTCACGACCGCGGCGCACGCCCGCGAACTCGGCGCGCCCGTGCTCGCCCGCATCGCCGGCTTCGCCGCCGCGGGGGTGGAGCCGCGCGTGATGGGCATGGGGCCCGTGCCCGCCGTGCGCCGCGCATTGGCGAAGACCGGCTGGCGCGCGCAGGACCTCGATCTGCTCGAGATCAACGAAGCCTTTGCCGCCCAGGCCTGCGCGGTGAATCGCGAAATGGACTGGGATCCCGATCGCGTCAACGTCAACGGCGGCGCCATCGCCCTCGGCCACCCCATCGGCGCGTCCGGCTGCCGGATCCTCGTCACGCTGCTGCACGAAATGGCCCGGCGGAGCGGGCAATGCGGTGAATCGGGCGGTGCCGCGCGCGCTGCCCGGCGCGGCCTCGCGTCCCTCTGCATCGGCGGCGGCATGGGGGTCGCCCTGGCGGTGGAACGGAACTGATCTTTCCTCCCCCTCTTCCATCAAAGGACCATCCATGCACAAGATCGCCTACGTCACCGGCGGCTGCGGCGGCATCGGCACCGCCATCTGCCGCAAGCTCCATGACCTCGGCCACACCGTGATCGCCGGTTGCGGCCCCAACGCCGACGGCGAAGGCTGGCTTGCAGCCCAGCGGGCCGACGGCTACCGCTTCACCTTGTCGCATGCCGACATCACCGACTGGGACGCCGCCAAGGCGGCCTTCGAGCGCGTCCACGACGAATTCGGCCGCGTCGACATTCTCGTCAACAACGCCGGCATCACTCGCGATGCGGTCTTCCGCAAGATGACCCTCGCCGAATGGCGGGCGGTCATCGACACCAATCTCACCGGACTCTTCATCGTCACGAAACAGGTGATCGACGGCATGGCCGAGCGCGGCTGGGGCCGCATCGTCAACATCTCCTCGATCAACGGCCAGAAGGGCCAGTTCGGCCAGACCAACTATTCCGCCGCCAAGGCCGGCGTGCACGGCTTCACCATGGCGCTGGCGCAGGAGATGGCGGGCAAGGGCGTGACCGTCAATACCGTCGCCCCCGGCTACATCGCCACCGAAATGGTCATGGCGATCCGCGAAGACGTGCGGGACAAGCTGGTGCAGGCCATTCCCGTCAAGCGCCTGGGGCGGCCCGAGGAGATCGCCGCCATCGTTGCCTGGCTCGCCGGCGACGATGCCGCGTTCGCCACCGGAGCGATCTACCCGGTGAACGGCGGCATGCACATGCAGTGATCTTCCGTCCCCCGAAGGGGGAGGGCAGGGTGCGGCACAGGGCTTCCTTTGCTTGCCTGGTCAAGGATTCCCATTCCCCTGGTTGGGGTAGACTGCCAGGATGAGTGCGACGCGCATCATCAAGAAGTACCCGAATCGCCGCCTGTACGACACCCAGACCAGCAGCTACATCACGCTGGCCGACGTCAAGCAGCTCGTGCTGGATCAGGTGGAGTTCCAGGTGGTCGATGCGAAGTCCGCGGAAGACCTCACCCGCTGCATCCTGCTGCAGATCATCCTCGAAGAGGAGCAGGAGGGCGCGCCGATGTTCACCTCGCCGGTGCTCTGCCAGATCATCCGCTTCTACGGCAACACCATGCAGGGGATGATGGGCTCCTATCTGGAGAAGAACGTCCAGGCGTTCATCGAGATCCAGCAGAAGCTCCAGGAACAGAGCCGCGCGTTCTACGACAACAACCGCATCGGGCCCGAAGCCTGGACGCAGTTCCTGCATCTGCAGGCGCCGATGATCCAGACGATGATGTCGAGCTACATCGAGCAGAGCAAGAACCTCTTCGTGCAGATGCAGGAGAACATGCAGAGCCAGGCGCGCTCGATGTTCTCGGTGTT
>JAKCCX010000113.1 GCA_021838715.1 Pseudomonadota bacterium
CGGTGCCGCCGGTCGCGATGAGATCGTCGATGAGCAGGATCCGCTCGCCGTCGGCAACCGCGTCGACGTGCATTTCGATGCGGTCGGTGCCGTATTCCAGCTCGTAGTCGTGCCCGACCGTCGCCGCGGGGAGCTTCCCTTTCTTGCGGATCGGCACGAAGCCGGTGCCGAGCTGGTAGGCCAGGGCGGCGCCGATGATGAAGCCGCGCGATTCGATGCCGGCCACCTTGTCGATTTTCCGGTCGGCGTAGCGGCTCGCCAGTTCGTGGATCGTCACGCGCAAGCCCACCGGGTCCTTGAGCAGGGTGGTGATGTCGCGGAACATCACGCCGGGCTTGGGATAGTGGGGGACGGTGCGGATGCGGGATTTGATCGGCATGGGCGGGAATTGTAGCCGCGGCCTTCGGTCGGATCCGGTCGGATTCGGTCGGATCCGGTCGGATTCGGTCGCGTCGGGTCGGCAGGCCGGCGCCCGCCCGATATTTGGGCCGGGTCGGGAGCGGAGTGCCGCGGGCTGCTAAGATCCACATCGGCGGGCCCCCTCGCATCGCGGTGCTGTCAACCTGGTCAGGTCGGGAACGAAGCAGCCATAGCAGATTTCCGCGAGTGCCGAGGATCAGGCTCGCCTTTGGTTTCCGCGGGAGGGATGTCCTTCGTATGTCGTATCAGGCGCTCGCTCGCAAGTGGCGGCCGCGCGAGTTTTCCGCCCTCGTCGGGCAGGATCACGTCGTGCGGGCGCTCACCCATGCGCTGGAGACGGGGCGCCTGCATCACGCCTACCTGTTCACCGGCACGCGCGGCGTCGGCAAGACGACGATCGCGCGGATTCTCGCCAAGGCGTTGAATTGCGTCGGTCCCGACGGGCAGGGCGGCGTGACGGCGGCCCCCTGCAACGTCTGCGCGGCCTGCACGGCGATCGACGCCGGCCGCTTCGTCGATTACATCGAGATGGATGCGGCCAGCAACCGCGGCGTCGAGGAGATGACGCAGCTGCTCGAGCGCGCCGCGTACGCGCCGACCAATGCGCGCTACAAGATCTACACGATCGACGAAGTGCACATGCTCACCAACCACGCCTTCAACGCGATGTTGAAGACGCTGGAGGAGCCGCCCGAGTACGTCAAGTTCATCCTGGCGACCACCGATCCGCAGAAGATTCCCGTCACGGTTCTCAGCCGCTGCCTGCAGTTCAGCCTGAAGCAGGTGCCGCCGGCGGCGATCGTCGAGCGCCTGCAGCACGTGCTGGGCAACGAGGGCCTGGGCGCGACCGAGGCCGCACCCCTGCGCGCACTGGCCCATGCGGCGCGCGGCAGCATGCGCGATGCGCTGTCGCTGCTCGATCAGGCGATCGCCTACGCCGGCGGGGTGCCGACGGCCGACACGGTGCGCCAGATGCTGGGGGCGATCGATTCCTCGATCCTGGTGCAGCTGCTCGATGCCGTCGCCGACGGCCAGACCGGGCACGTCCTGCGTCTTGCCGACGAGATGGGCGAGCGGGGCCTGTCGTTTTCGCAGGCCCTGCGCGACCTGGCGGCGTTCCTGCACCGGGTCGCGTTGACCCAGGCGGTCGGATCGGCGGCCGAGGACGAGCCCGATGCGGCGGAGTTGGCCCGCCTGGCCGGAAAAATCGCGAAGGAGCAGGTGCAGCTCTACTACCAGATTGCGCTGCACGGCCGCAACGATCTCGCCATGGCGCCGGACGAGTACGCCGGGTTCACGATGACCTTGCTGCGGATGATGGTGTTCGCGCCCGAGGTGGTGCCGGCGGCGGCCGGAAAGTCGGCCGCGTTGCGGGCGAGCGGCCCCTTGCGGACCGCGGCGGAGGCGCGCCGCGGGGCGGGTGACCGCAGTGCCCCCGCGCCGCACGGACACACCCCCTCTCCCGCGGCGGCGGGAGAGGGCGGGGGTGAGGGCGGGAAAAAGAACCCCGCCGGCGGCGACGACTGCGGCTGGCCCGAACTCGCCGCCTCGCTCGCATTGACCGGCCTGGCGCGGGAAATGGCCTTGCGCAGCGAGCTGGTTTCCCGCGAAGGCGACCGTTTCCATCTGCGTGTGCCGGTCAAGGCGCTGGCGGACGGGGGCAACGTCGAGCGGGTGCGCAAGGCGCTGTCCGATCGCCTGGGCCGCGCGGTGCGCCTGACCACCGAGACCGGCGCAACCAATGGATCCACCGCGCAGGCGCGCAGCGATCAGGCGCGCGCCGCGGCGCTGCAGGAGGCGCGGGCGGCGATCGAGCGCGATCCGGTCGTGCGAGAATTGCGGGAACGGTTCGGGGCGACGGTGGACCCGTCGTCGATTCGGCCAGGGAAGGAATGATTCCATGATGAAAAATCAGTTGGCCGGCCTGATGCAGCAAGCGCAGAAGATGCAGGACGGCATGAAGCGCATGAACGAGGAACTGGCGCAGGTCGAGGTCGAAGGACAGGCCGGCGCCGGGCTCGTCAAGGTCACGCTCACCTGCAAGCACCAGGCGCGCCGGGTGGTCATCGACCCCAGCCTCATCGGCGACGACAAGGACATGCTCGAAGACCTCGTCTGCGCGGCGTTCAACGATGCCGCCCGCCGGGTCGAAGAGACGGTGCAGAGCCGGATGGCCTCCGTCACCGCCGGCATGCCGATGCCGCCGGGATTCAAGATGCCGTTCTTTTGATTGCGCACGCAGTCCGGACGTTCCGAACCGTTGCATAGCACCCACGCAGGATCGGCGGACGCGCGATCGACCCGCGCCGTAGCCGGCTCCGCGGTTCCCTGAGGTTCGCTTGTGAAGCTGGGCCGTACGCTCGAAGCGTTGATCGAATCGCTCAAGCGCCTGCCGGGCATCGGCCCGCGCTCCGCGCAGCGCATCGCGTTCCATCTGCTGCAGCAGGATCGCGACGGTGCGCTGCTGCTCGGGCGCGCGCTGCTCGACGCCGTCGAAAAGGTGGGGCGCTGCGCGCGCTGCAACACGCTCACCGAACTGGAAATCTGCGAAACCTGCGCCGATCCGCAGCGGGACCCCGGGTTGCTGTGCGTGGTGGAGTCGCCGGCGGATCAGCTGGTGATCGAGCAGTCCCTCGCCTACCGGGGACTCTACTTCGTGCTGTTCGGCCGGCTCTCGCCGCTGGACGGCGTCGGCCCCCGCGAGATCGAGCTCGACCGGCTGGTCGCCCGCGCCGGCGACGGCGTGGTGCGCGAGGTGATCGTCGCCACGTCGTTCACGCCGGAGGGCGATGCGACCGCGCACTTCATCTCCGAGGCCGTCCGCGCCCGCGACGCCGAGGTCAAGGTGAGCCGGCTGGCGCGCGGCGTGCCGGCGGGCGCGGAGCTCGAGTACACCGACGTCAACACGATCGCGCAGGCGATGCTGGATCGCCGGGCGCAGTAGGGTTTCTGAGTATTCGTTTTTTTAAAACCAATACCTCGGATAATTTCTTGCGGATGAAAGATTATTAAATAACAATGAGACAAGGACCAAGATAATCGCGCCTACCAGTGTGGGCGCGATTAAAAAGTTCCAGCTTGCCCCTGACAGAAACACAATGAATGGATTGGATCCCGCGGGCGGGTGCGGAACACGCAGAGCCTGCATAAGCGTCAATGCGGTTGCCAACGACAAAGCCATGCTCCACCACTCATGGCCGACAAGATGGAAGAACAGCAATCCTGTCATCGACGAAATAAAATGGCCGCCGATTACATTTCGCGGTTGCGCAAAAGGAGATTCTGGAATCACAAACAAAACAAAAATCGATGCGCCGAAAGAACCCAATACCAGCGGTTGGTGAGTGATGTATGCCAAGAATCCCACAGTAGCAGCGGCCAGGAATCCTCCGACCCATACGAATACGACGTCAGCTCGCGAGGGCGGCGGAGGTAGGGCAGCGGAAAGCCCCTTGAACTTGGAAAAGTACGCCATTTGTTTCTCTCCAATTGAAAGGTGGCACGGGAGGTGCCGACCAGTTGCCGGACGTCTGAGCCGTACGGCAATCCGAGGTGGCCCGTATTCGGCCACCTCTTTCTCTTCATGATGGTAAGTTGCACTTCGATGTGCGGAATTTCACCCGCACATATGCACGTGCGATTTTTTATCCGTTGTGGTGGCGAATCATCTTCCCGTCCAGATCGAACTTCGGGATGTAATCGACACCAATCCATGAGTTCAACATGGCTGCCCAAAGACTGATTCCTTCGAGCGCCTTTGCGATGAGCTGACGGCCCCGGAAGCTGGCTAAATCTTGCGGCTCGATGCAGTCCAACCCCATGATGCTGTGGTGCTCGTCCGCGTCGACATGGACGTCGAAATATTGGTCTCCCGCGCGGATGGAGTGCATCTTCGGAGATACGATTTTGAAAAAATCGTTGGAGCAGCGTTCGATTCCGCTATTCAAGCCAACAAGCCATTTGTCGCGATCTTGCTCGATTGCCATTTGATACGCGTAATTGACGCACGCGTT
>JAKCCX010000114.1 GCA_021838715.1 Pseudomonadota bacterium
CCGATGGCGCGTCGGGGCGGTCTTGCGGTGCGAATTCGGTGTTTTCGGGCACGCGGGGCCTCTCCTGAGCGCGGTTCAGTCGGTTCTGCGTCTGGAATCCTATGAAATTTCTGTAGTAGCGACAACCATGATTATCATGAAATCAGATAAAAAATCCTGATCACCCCCTAAAAAAGACGGTTATTTTGTGCTAAACGGTATATGGAGCAAAAATACGGATCAAGATATTGATTTTCCGTTCGAGGAGTTTCCCAGCTTTTCGCTCAGCCCGGGCCCGGCTCTTGATCCGCATCAGGGTCCGGCGCCGGCGCGGCCCGCCCGAGGCGGATCAGGGTTTCGAGCGCCGGCTGCTCGTCGGGCCGACCGGTCGAGAAGATTTCCACCCGGTGGCCGGCGAGCAGCGCCTGGCAGGTCGGGTCGGTGACGGCGAGGCCGCTCATGAACGGCACGCGGTCGACCGTGTCCACGAAATGCTTATGCTCCCTCACCATCAGCCCGGTCAGGACGGCGGGGCCAAGGCACTTCATGGCTCCCCCTGAAATGCCGGCCCGGCAGCAACTGATGATCGCCCTCGAGCGGGCGGCCGGCACCATGGCGCGGCTCGACCAGGCCCTCTCGATGCACCCGCTCCGCAGCGCATTCCTATACCGGTTCCGTCTCGATGCGGTGCGCCGCCAGGCGATGGTCGACGGGCAGATGATCGAGCCGTGGCATCTCGCGGCCCTGCTCGAGGGGGTTCGGCTCCGTATGGACCCATGGTTGAGCCTCGCCGAGCGGGGTGACATCTTCGATGCGGCCCGCCATGCGTTCTCGATGCACCAGTGGATCGTCGAGCCCGATTTTGATCAGGAGGGTGAGATCCAGGTGGCGATGAAGGCGATCGAGCGCGATGTCGCGCGCGCCTCCCCGCTGCTCGGCGCGGCGCACGCGGCCCATGCCTGGCTGGCCGGGGGCGGGAGACGAGCTCCATTGCGGGGCGCACTGATCCGCTTCTGGCGTCAGAGCGGGCTGCTGCACCTTCCGGTGCCGATCACCGGACCGCAGGCCCTCGGCGGCGACCTTCCCTTTGACCGGGAGAGCTGGATCCCGCTTCTGCTCCACGCACTGGCGAACGAGGCCGCGGCCGCCCAGGACCTCCTCCGCGATCTCGAGCGGGCCTGGCAGGTCGCGCGCGCCTCGATCGGCAAGCGGCGCAAGAACAGCCGGGCCGCCATGGCGATCGATATCCTGGCGGCAACCCCGATCATCTCCGCGAAGTCGCTCGCCGAACGGCTCGGCATGAACGTGGCGAACGCCCACACCCTGCTCGGCGAGCTGCTCGAAGCCGGGCTGGTCGTCGAGCTGACCCACCGCAGCAAGCGCCGGCTCTTCGGCCTGTCGGGCATGGGCCGGATGCGCGATTACGTGGCGCCGCCACGCCGACCGCTGCCGGGGCGGGGAAGGGGGCGTCCCCGGATCGAACGCGAAATGCCACACTCTGCGCCGCCCGCCGAGCTTCCGCCAGCGCCATCCGGTGGCGTCCTGCCCCGGCTCGCATTCGACTTCAGCGATCTGGAAGAGGCCATGGCGGCAGCCGATGAAGCGATCCGTGAAACCAGGATCAGCCTCGATCGGATCCGTCAGGCCGGACGGCCGGAGTAGGGACAACCTCGGCCGGTGCGCCCTGGGGAGCAGGTGAAACCTATACGGTCCAGCGGAATGACCCGGCGTTCGTCTCGAACAACGCCGCGCAGGACGTCGCTGTCAGTCGGCAGCCGCCTTCATCTGCTCGCCGCCATGTCGGTAGAGCGCCTGGGCAGCGGCGACGCCTGCGCCGAGGCGGATGTCGAGGCCGAGATCGGCCATGCACATCTCGGCAACGGCAAGGCCGGAGAGCGCCATCGCATCGGTGAGCATGCCGAGATGACCGATACGGAAGACCTGGCCGGCGACATCGCCGAGCCCCGCACCGAATGCCATGCCGTAGCGCTCGGCGGCGTGGGTGACGATGCGCGCGGGGTCGAACCCGTGTGGGACGCGAATGGCGGTGACCGAGTTCGAATAGAGCTCGGGTGCTGCGGCGCACGGTGCCAGGCCCCAAGCGGCGACCGCAGCGCGCACGCCATTGGCGATCCGGGCGTGACGGGCGAAGACGTTGTCTAGCCCTTCATCGAGCAGCATCCGGCTCGACAGCGCGAGCCCGTTCAAAAGTCCGACCAGCGGCGTGTAGGGATACCCGTTCGCGACGTTGGTGGCCTGCATATCGTCGATATTGAAGAAATTACGCGGGAGTTTAGCATCCCCGCTGGCCGCGAGGGCCTTCTCGCTGAAGGCGGTGATGGCGAGGCCAGGGGGCAGCATGAAGCCCTTCTGCGAGCCGGTCACCGCGACGTCGACGCGCCAGTCATCAAATTCGAACGGCATCGAGCCGATCGAGCTGACACCATCGACGAGGAGCAGCGCATCATGGCTGGCCTCATCCACCACCCGGCGCAGGCCGGCAATGTCGGAGACCACGCCGGTCGCGGTTTCGTTATGGGTGGCGAGCACGGCCTTGATCCGGCCCGCTTTGTCCTCGTGCAGGAGCTCGGCGAAGCGGGGAAGTGGAATCCCCTCGCCCCATGTCACGTCGATCTGGATGACTTCGAGGCCGAAGCGCCGGCACATCTTGATCCAGCGGTCGCTGAACATTCCGTTGCGGGCGGCGAGGACGGTGTCGCCGGCGCTGAGCGTGTTGGAGATCGCGGTTTCCCACCCGCCGGTTCCCGTCGAGGGGAAGATGAAGATTTCGCCACGCTCCGCCTTCATCACGCCGCGGCAGCCGGCGAGCGCCGCTTTCAAGATCGGCGCAAAAGCCGGCGACCGGTGATCCATGGTCGGCATGTCGCACGCCTTGCGGATCACTTCGGGAATATTCGTCGGCCCGGGGATGAAGACAGGGTTTTGCAGGCTCATCGGACGGATCCTTCGTCGGTTGCGCGAGATATAGAGAGCCGCCCGGCAGCGCACAATTTTTTTGAAAATGTTTTTCAAAATCGTGATTTCGGCAGAAAGACGAGTTGAATCATCGGGTTGTTTTTTTCATCATGAGAGAACTGCTCGATTAGGAGGACCGATGACGAGGCCGCCCGAGACTGCTGGCACCGAACGCCGCGCCCGCGGACGCCCGCGCGCATGGGCCGACACGACCAATCAGAACCAGATCAAGTCGCTCGATCGCGCCATGGAGGTGCTGAAGCGGCTGAGCGAAATGGGCAGCGCGACGCTCTCCGACCTGGCCGCGGCGCTTGGCCAGTCGCCGGCCAGCGTCTACCGCGTGTTGTTCACGCTGGAGGTGCGCGACATCGTCGATTTCGAGGCCGTGAGCCAGACCTGGCATATCGGCGCGGGCGCCTTTCTGATCGGCTCGCGCTTCCTGAGGCGGACATCGCTGGTGGAGCGCGTACGACCAGCACTCCGGACCCTCATGGAGCGAACCGGCGAGACGGCGAGTCTCGGCATCGAGCGGAACGGACTGATGCTGTTCGTCAGCCAGGTCGAGACCCATGCGAACATGCGAGCCTTCTTTCCACCAGGGACGACGTCGCCAATGCATGCTTCGGGGATCGGCAAGGCGCTGCTCGCGGCGATGGACGAAGGGCGGCGTGACGCGATCATCGCCCGCCACGGGCTCGCAGGCTTCACCGCGAACACACTGACCACGCGAGACACGCTGATAGCCGACCTCGCGGCCGCGCGCGCGCGCGGCTATGCGGTGGATGCCGAGGAGCGGGACGACGGCATGCGGTGTATCGCCGCGCCAATTTTCGACATGCATGGCGAGGCGGTGGCCGGGCTGTCGATCTCTGGACCATCTTCGCGGATGCCTAATTCGGCGATTTCCGGCCTCGCTTCATCGGTGATGGAGGCGGCGCAGGCGGTGACCGCTGGGATCGGCGGCCGGCGACATGATTGAGTGCGGGGAATCTTCTTTGGCCGTATTCGGCACGCGGACGAGGTCATGCGCGCGGCATCGCCCGAAATCCTCCAGCACCCGATCGTTTAGCTTGAAACGGAAATTTAAGAGCCCGAACCTGAAAGGTAGTGTGGCTATCGTTGAAAGTGCGATTTTGCGTGTGTGCAGGTGGATATGGGCGAGGAACGTCGTCATAGAGGGTATTACTGAACCGATTGTTTGAAATAGGATACGCCCGCCCAGCTTCGCCCTGTTCGGCACCCGGGCTGAGGCAACGCCGGAAACCTATGAGCGTTATCTGGTCAACAGCTTACGCGAGCAGTTTGGCCTGCCCGGCACCCGATCCGCCTCGCCCTGCGCGGCACCAAAAAACCTGGCCTCCTCGACGCCGCGAGTGGAACTTCGGCGGTTCCTGAAAGTGGCGTGACCACTACCACAGGTAGCAACCCTGCTACGCTGGGGCCAGTTTCTTGGTTCGGCT
>JAKCCX010000115.1 GCA_021838715.1 Pseudomonadota bacterium
CTGCGGAAGAGCACCCAGCCGTCGGTGTCCATCACCTGCGCGCTGTGCGGCGCAAGCCCCAGCGCACGCTGCGCGGTGGCGACGGCGCGCGGGTCGCCCGCTTCGGCATAGAGCCAGGCGAGATTGTTGAGCATGACGACGTCGGGGCGGACGGCTTCACGGGTCAGACGCTCGTAGATCCGGATCGCCTCCGGGCGTTCGCCGTTGTCGGCGTCGTACTGCGCCAGGGCCATCGAGACCGTGCCGTCGCCGGGATGGGCGGCGAGCCATTGGGTCAGGATTTGTTGGGGATTGGGTTGCCCCGCCGCCGATCGGGCCTGGTACGTCTGGATCGCCAGCGCCGCGGTGGGTTGCGCGGCGAACGCGGCCGAAAATTTCCGGGCCGCGGCCGGGTACTGCTTGAGATGCATGTCCAGATTCGCCTGCAGCGTGTCGATCGCATAGGCCGGCAGCAATCCGCTGTCGCCGAGCCGCGCGATCCGGTTTCGGGCGGCGTCGGCATCGTGTTCGCGCAGGTCGAGATCGACCAGCAGGAGGGTCGCCGGCAGCTTTTCTGCCGGCATGGTGTCGGCGACGGCGGCAAGCGCGCTGCGCGCCTCTTCGTTGCGGCCGAGGGCGATGAGTGCGCGCGCCGCATCGAGCCGCGCGGCCGGGGAGCCGGCGGACGCCGCCTTGTTGAAGGTGGACAGCGCCGCGTCCGCAAGGCCGCCGCGCAGCAGGATCTGGCCGCCGGCGTCGAGGGTTGCGCCGGGATTGGGCGAAACCTTTCCCGCCTGTTCGATCAATGCCTGGGCCTTATGGGCGTCTCCTCCCGCCAGCGCAAGGTCGGCGAGCATCAGGCGCGCGCGGACGGCGGATGGGTCGGCGGAGATGGCTTGGGCCAGGACGGATTCCGCCTCCTTCCGGTCACCCTGATGCACGGCGATCGCGGCGAGCAGCCGGTACGCGGGCTGATATTGGGTGTTTTCCTGCAATACGACCTGCAATTGCGTCTTCGCCGCATCGTACTGCGATTGGCGGACCCGCAACTGGGCCATGCCCATCATCGCGGCGAGATCATGGGGGTTGCGTTGCAGGCTGCGCTCGAATTCGCGCTGCGCGTCCGGGAAGTCGCCGACCGACGCGAAAAGGCTGCCGGCGGCCGCATGCAGGGTGCCGTCGTCGGGATGCGCGGCCAAGAGATCGGCCACCGCCTGCTTTGCCGCGGCGGAAGTGCGTCCGGCTACCGTTGCGACGAGCAGCAGGGAGTCGGTCCGGATATCGCGCTTGGCGGCGGGGATGCCTTCGAGCAGGGCGACGGCCTTGCCGCCCTGGCCCGATGCGATATACATGCGCGCGAGTTGCTCGCGGGTGCCGTCCTGGCGGGGATTTTCCGCAACGCTGCGCTGCAGGGTATCGAGTCCGGCGCTCTTCCGGCCGGTTTCCATCAACGCCGTACCGAGCAGCCAGTTCGACTGCGCGTCGTCGGCGGCGCCGGGGGCATCCTGCAGTGCGCGGCGCGCTTCGTCGGGCCGGTGCAGGCCGAGTTCCACCTGGGCGAGCAAGCGCCGCGCCGGAAGATTTCCCGGATCCTTGCTGATCAGGCCGTTCAATTGCGATTCCGCGGTTTCCGGTTGCCCCGAATAGAACAGCGCCGCCGCGTCGAGCAGGCGTGCCGGCAGGAAACCCGGGGCGGCGGACAGAACGGTCTGGAGATCGTCGATCGCGGCGGCATAGTCCTGGCGCACGACCGCCATGCGGGCGTCGAGAAACTTGGTGCCGATCGTGTTGGGAAAGCGTTTGTCGAGTTGCGCCACCGTGGCTTTGGCGTCGGCGACGCGGCCGAGATCCATCTGGGCGCCGGCGAGTGCCTGCAGCAGCGTGGCGTCCTGCGGAAAATCGAGTTGCACGTTCGCGGTTTCGCGGGCATGGGTGAATGCCGCGATCGCGTCGACCGCGGCGCCCCGGCGCAGCAGGATCTGGCCGCGCAGCAGCCAGGCGAGGGCGGAATGGGGGTCGGCCTTGAGCGCCTCGTCGAGCGTCTGGAGTGCGCCGTCGGCCTGGTTCTGCGCGGCAAGCAGGCGCGCGCGCGTGGTCAGCAAGGCCACGTTGCCGGGGTTGGCCTGCAAGGCGGCGGAAAGGGTCGCGGCGGCGGGGTCGAAATGGTGCTGGCCGAGTTGTGCCTGCGCAAGGAGGTCGGCGCGTTGCGCCGAGGCAAGGCCGTGGTCGCCTGCCAGCAAGGTCTCCGCTTCTGCAAATTTTCCGGTCGCGAGCAGAATTCGGCTTTGAAGGTCAACAACCGATGCACGTGGGACCCCGGCGCGGAGGGCACGGTCCAGGCGTTCTTGTGCATGTCGTGGCAGGCCCCGCTTGAGGTACAGGCGGGCGTCGAGCAGCAGCGCCTTTTGCGAGTTCGGCTTTTTGTCCAGCGCGTTGTCGATGTCGGACTTGACGTCCGTGTATCGGCCCTGCGCCATCGCCTCCTCTCCGCGTGCGACCCAGGTGTCCGCGGAGGTGAACCGCTCGCAGCCGCCCAGTGTGCCCACCGCGCCGATGGTCCAGAAGAGCAGCAGGGCGCGGCCGATGCGGCTACGGCCACGGCATGGACCGGTGGCGGCGCTGCGCAGGATCTTGGAAGCAGGGGATGCGGCAGGCGATCGGGTCGTCATGATGGGAATCCCGGGTGCGATTGGTGGGCTGGCTGGTGGGCCGATTGGTGGACTGGTTGGTGGACCATAAGGCGGGCAGGGATGCGCGCGACGAAGGCGCCGTGCTCGTCGCGCCAGAAGCGTCGCACGCGATCCCGTGCCGCAGTACAGGTCTGGTTGCAGGGCGCGCCAACGGCGATCACGCCGCTGCCGACGGGATGCAGCAGCGACAGGATGCCGTAGTCGAGCTGCGCCAGCAGCGAATTGCCGGTCTGGAATCCCCCCACCACGTAGGTGTAGGTGAATGTCCAGCGCTGGCGGCTGCCTCCCAGTTGGCCGGTCGTGGTGAGCGGCGCGGCGCCGAACGCGCCGATGAGCGGCTGCCACCAGGCGGCTCCGCGGGCGATCCGCCATGGGGGGTCGGGAAAAAGGGTGTTGCCGTAGGTGATGAGCTTGCGTCCGCTGCGCTGATCGGTATAGAGGTTGGTGTAGACCTCGACCGGTCCCGATGGTCCGTCGTATGCGACATGCTGCTCCTGCGTAGCGCCGACATAGTTCGGACGCCATGCCGCCGTGGGCGGCAGCGGCCCGCTCCAGCGCGCCGCGAGGACCGGAGCGCCGCCGAGTTGGCCGGTGGCTTCCCGAACCGCGGGAACCGTCGTGACCAGGATGCCGGAGGCGGCGAGCAGGACCCAGGCGAGGTTGCGCGGCCAGGCGCCGGCCGACGGCGCCCATGGGGATGCCGAGCTCCCCGGGGCCGAGGTGCGGGGCGTCGGTGCGGTCGGTGGAGCGGTATCGGCCAGCCGGGACGCCACCCACATCAGCAGGCCGAGCAGCACGGCGAAGATGGCGTATCCCAGCGACTTGTGCTCGACGCGCACGAAATAGTGCTGCATGTGGGTTACGTGCCCGGACCAGATCACGATGCCCACCCGGATCCAGTTGGCGAGAATGGCCGCGGCCGCGGCAATGGGTAGCAGGGTCGCCGTGCGCCGCGGCGACAGGCGATGGATGCGTGCCAGCAGCACGCCGAAGGCGAGGGCGACGACAAAATACTGGGCGCCGGAACAGCTGTCGTGGACCTCGAAGGTTCCCTCCGGGATGGTCACGGTGTCGCCGACGATCTTCACCGGAACGCCGACCCATCCCAGCCAGGTTTCGGTCACCGCGACCGAGACGAACTGCAGGATCGGCCGCACCGTGTAGTCCCAGATCGGAACCGCGAAATAGAGAAACGCGATCGGCCCCGCCGTGAAGCGTGCGATGCGCATTCCCGCCGCCGCCAGGATGGCGGTCCAGAGGATCGCCGGCAGCAGTGCCTGGTACAGGACGTGAACGATGCCCCGATACGCGGCGAACCAGAGCAGCAGCATCGGGATCAGCGCGAACGCCGCGACCGGATCGGGGCGCGGCGCCTGCCGGGCGATTTCTCCCCGGCGGTTCCAGAGCCAGGCTGCGGAAATCGCCGCGATGATCAGCCCGTGGTTGTAGTCGTAGGGCATGGTCCACTGCTGCAGCAGCGACAGTGCGCCGGGCCACAGGGCGAGCAGTGTCCCGACCGCCGTCAGCAGGACGACGGCGGTCGTTGGCAGGGAGGCGACGGCGGGACGGCGGGGTTCGACGACGGCGCTCATGACGCATCGCCCCGCAGGCCATGCCGGTCCAGCAATTCGTACAAGGTGGGGCGCGTGACGCCAAGCATTTCCGCCG
>JAKCCX010000035.1 GCA_021838715.1 Pseudomonadota bacterium
GTCGATGCGCTGACCGGGATGCTCAATCGTCGGGCGCTCCTGCCGGCTCTCCGCTCCGCGCTGGCGGCCGCCGAGATCAAGAAGACCCAGGGAGCGGTGCTCCTGCTCGATCTCGATCGGTTCAAGACGATCAACGACACCCTTGGGCATGCGGCGGGCGACGCCCTCCTTCGGGCGGCGGCGGAGCGGATCCGGAAGAATCTGCGGGAAAGCGACGTCGTGGCACGCCACGGCGGCGACGAGTTCGTGATCGTGCTGACCGATCTGTCCGATGTCCGCGACGCGGGATCGGTAGCGCGCCAGTTGATTGCGGCCCTGTCCAGGCGCTTCGACCTCGACGGCAAACCGGTCCACATCGGCGCCACCGTAGGCATTGCAGCATATCCGTCGGCCGGAAGCGATCCCGACCAACTTCTGCGCAAAGCCGACACGGCGATGTACAAGGCGAAGGAGGACGGGCGCAACCGCTACGCCTACTTCGACGAAGGAATGGCCGTGGCGGCGCGCAACCGGTCTGCGCTCGAAGCGGATTTGCGCAGGGCGCTTGCCCACGGCGGCTTCGTCCTGCACTTCCAGCCGCTGGTCGATCTGCAAACCGGGGGGGTGTTCGCAGTCGAGGCGCTGGTGCGCTGGCATCACCCGGTTCGCGGCGTACTCACTCCGGACGAGTTCCTGCCCTTCGCCGAAGCGGTCGGACTCATCGACGCGATCGGAACCTGGGTGCTCATCGAGGCGTGCGAGCAACACGGACGCTGGCGCGCAATGGGGGTGCCGATTCCCCGCGTGGCGGTGAATGTGTCGACGGCGCAGTTGCGCCGCTCGCACTTCGTCGGCACGGTGATCGCCGCACTGCAAACCACCGGGATGCCGCGTGGCGCACTGGAGATCGAGATCACCGAGTCGATGGACCTGCATGGCGATGCCGCGGCCCGCGACGCATTGACCCGCCTCGCCGCCGTCGGTGTCACCTTCGCGATCGATGACTTCGGAACCGGGTATTCGTCGTTCAGCAACCTGTCGGCCGTTCCGGCCCACGTCCTCAAGCTCGACCGCAGCTTTCTGCAGGACGCGACCCACGGCAACGACCGTGCCGCGATTCTCGCCGCGCTGATCACCATGTCGCACGCGCTCGGCAAGAAGGTGGTGGCGGAAGGTGTGGAACGCAACGACCAGATCGAACTCCTCCGATCGCTTGGCTGCGACGTCGTGCAGGGGTTCCATCTCTGCCGTCCAGGAACGGCCGCGCAGGCCGCGGCGTATGCGCAACAGCGTCCGGACCCGAATGGTCCGCAATGGGACACCTCCGGAGCGTCGATCCTCGAAGCCGCGGCATCGCTCGAAGCCTCCCGGCGCGGCGACGATGAATGGCTTACGGTGCCCTTGATCCAGGAGTAGCTCCGCCGCCCGCGCGGCAAGGTGCTGTTGACCTGTGGAGCGCTAGCGCAAACTCCGGGCTCCCGAAATTCGATCCCACTTTCGATGCATTAGTAACTGAATTTCCACAATTCGTTCTTGCATGACCGCACATTGAAAGTTGAAATCGATAATTTCGAGATGCCAGACATGTTGGTAATCGACTAATTTCCGCGTCGCGCCATGGCCGGCGTGGGTACGAAAATATGAATCACTGTGACGGCCCCGATCGGCTCCGACTCTGGCCACATGCAACTCCCGAATTCCCGGCCCGGATAAGGCGAACAACTGACCAGGGAGGAATCACCGTACTTGTCCTGTCGGACCGGTTTCTAACGAGGAAGTTGTTCCTGGAAATGCTCACCGAGAATCTTCCGGAGCCTTATACGCTTCGAGTTTCGCCATTGCGGCAAAATCCAGAAACAATGCCCGGAATGCACCCGGACATTCTCGTCTTGGATGCAACCGGAGATTGTCCTCCGCCCGAAGATTTTTGCGCGAGATTGGGCTATCGCGCAGCGATAATCGTGATTGCAGATAGCCCTGCAATGGCCCAGCACGCCTTCGATGCGGGCGCAATCGACTGCGTAATCAGCCCCATCAAACCGGAGCGATTGCTTCGCGCTGTCCAGCGCGCACTAACCTGGATCGCGCCTCGTTGCGATGTGACCACCGATATCGCACAATCGTTCGACACGACACCATCAAACGATTTCCCTAGCTTTCGCTGGGTCCGATTTGTCCGAAATCGAGAAATCGCGACCGCAGATCTCCGAACTGTTATCTACCTAAGAGCGGAGAAAAAAAACACTCGGGTTGTCCTGCAGAGCACGGAAGGATACATACGACAAGGAATAAACATGGTCGCTGCAAGATTGGACCGCAACCAGTTCTGGCGTATCCACCGAAGCACGATCGTGAATGCCCTTTACGTCGACAGCATATCCCAGGACGAAATCGGGCGCACACTGGTATACCTCAAGTCAGGCAAAGGAATGCTTCAGGTCAGCAAAGGGTACGACCGTCTATTGCTGCGCGACGGAATTTTTTGATTTTTTGTTCTTAATCCCGGCCGATTTGCTCCCGGAAAACGCCATTTCATTGCCAAGGTCTATCGTGCCAGAGGTCTTTCGATACGATCGGCGCCATGAATTCGAATGACGGGAAGAAACTTGGGCTAGCAGCGCGGCCGCATCCCATATGCGAATCGCTACCGGTACGACGCAAACTGAACCCATCATCGGCGCAACAAAAGCGTGTCTCCGGAGAATTCGCGATCTCGAGAATCCGATTTCTCGTCGTCGGAGGATTTCCGCTTATTCGCTTTGGGTTGCGCTGCGTTCTGGCTGATCTCGGCTACCGCGATGTCGTAGAAGCTAGCGACTCTAAAACGGCACTTTCCTGGTTAGAAACCCAGGGCGCCGATTTTGTCATTACGGTAGATGACCAATTCACCAATAGCGATATCGGATTCATACGGCTCCTTCGAGCCGATATGCGGAGACGACGCATTCCAATCCTTGCGCTTCGTGATACCAGTCATGACGTTCATCCCCTCTTGGACGCGGGAGCTGACGGATTCCTGGTGATGCCAAACGACACAAAAAAGCTATTTAAGGAGATTCAGCGAATTCTCGATCAAGATCCGAATTTTTCGTTCGCAGAGAAAAATCGTTTGAACATCCAATCGGCAAGATGAACATGGCGACCGGCTAGGGATCAATTTCGTAATTGAAATATCAAGTTGGCGTTGATGAAAAAAGCGATTTGTAACTTCATGCCTCTTGCGCCATCGAGGGCAGATAGTTTGGAAAGAGAAATCAACTTCGATCGCGCGATCCGAGATCATCTCCTGTGGAAGGATCGTCTGCGTCACATCATTACCGAAACCGCCTGGGATCGGCGCAAGGTTTGTGCCGATCTTGACGGGAATCATTGTGAACTTGGCGCGTGGCTGCAAATGCGCGAAAGAAGCCTTCGGAGCCTGAACGCGTACCGAAAACTTGTGGAAACGCATGCCCAATTCCATCGAATCGCAGGCTTGGTCGTCGCGAAGGTAAATACGCATGATGTCCGGGATGCTGATGACACTCTAGAAGGGGCCTTTGTCCTGGCCACCGTCGACATGGTACGCGCGATAATCAATTTCAAAGACGAACTGACCCAATGTCGATAACGGAATGGTTTCCTAATGGTGACGGGAACAGGCGGCGATTTCGTCTCATCGAGGTGCGGTAGGGAAAAGGGAGGCGTTAGTATTTTCATGATCTTTCGAAGACCTACGGAATTTTCCAAACTGAGCGCATCCCTGCGCACAATCACTCTTCATGGTGTATCCGATCCAGACTCGATTTCTGGGATGCAAGTTCTACAGGATTCCTTCCGGGAACTTGCCAGGCTAGTGGGCTTTTGTGTAGCCGCACGTATTGCATTATCTCAGCTAGACAGAGTCGTATGGGCCTCGTCCCGGCTCGATGATATTGCACTAAGCGTGGTGCGGCTCGTGCGATTGATTACGGGCGCTAGGTCCGCGCTGTTTCTGTGGGTGACTGCGCAATCCGATAGACATGCGCTGGTATGCGCCGATGGCATAGAATCCACAGAGAAGTTCAGCCAAATTTCTTCGGCGGAGGCCATCAAACTTCTAGCGCTATTGCCGACACAACCGGCCTCAAACTGGCGTCTCCCGGCCGGAGCATTCCCACGACGTCATTTTCTGCATCAAGATGACTCGCAGGCGGTTTTTCCCTTGATCACGGCGAGCGGCGTTCGCGGTGCACTAATCTTTGGTCACGCCATGACCTTTACCCTTGAATTGGAATATTTGGATATCCTCCGAGAAATTGCCAATCGTATTCTCGTAACAGACAGGAGGGTCGAGCAATCCCGCCTGTTTCAAAGGATGGCACGAACCGACGCGCTGACAGGAGTCTCAAACCGATATGTGTTTGAAGGGCAACTCGCGGCCGCCATCGTTGAGGCAAAAAGGCAAAAGTCGGAGATCGCCATCCTGTACCTCGATATTGATCGATTTAGGCAGGCGAATGATTTCCTTGGTCGTGCCAACGCTGATTTGCTAATGAAGCAGGTCGCACGGCGCATCCGAGCTAATTTGGCAACCGATAGTGTTTTTGCAAGGGTGGGCGACGATGAATTTGCCATCATTGAGGAAATGGCACCGTCTCAGCAGAGTGCAACTGTTACTGCGCGGCAAATCATCACGGCGCTTTCTCATCGATTCGAGGTCAATGGCATCAGGGTTTTCGTGGGGGGCAGCATTGGTATCTCCCTGTACCCAAAGGACGCCGCGACGCCGGCTGATCTGTTGCGAAATGCAGAAGTTGCAATGTATAGGGCCAAAATGGAAGGGCGAAGCAGGATTGCCTATTTTGATCCGGAGTTGGCAAATTACGATCGTCAACGCGCTGCAATGTACAGTGAACTTCGGGACGCATTAAGCTCCCGCGAGTTTGTCCTCCACTATCAGCCTCTCGTCGACTTGCAAACGGGGCGGGTGACTGCTGTCGAAACGCTGTTGCGATGGCGTCATCCGACACGTGGATTGTTGAGCCCCGACACATTCCTGCCACTAGCCGAGGAACTTGGGCTGATGGACTCGATCGGAACGCTTGTCTTGGAGGAGGCGTGCGCACAACACCAGCGTTGGCGGCGAGATGGAATACCTATTCCCCGCATCGCCGTTAACGTTTCGATATCTCAGATGCGGCGCTCTCGCTTTGTGCAAACAGTTCGTAGCATAATGGCCGCGACTGGCATGCCCCGAGGCGCCCTGGAAATCGAGGCCACGGAATCGGTTTTCCTGCAGGGTGAGAAAAGTGCACAGGATGCAATGTACGCTCTTGCCGCGTCAGGCGTTCTTTTCACGATTGACGACTTTGGGACGGGCTATTCCTCGTTTGCCAACCTGCTGAGTGTGCCGGCACACACCATAAAGCTCGACCGCAGCTTTCTACAGGATATTCACCCAGAGAATGATCGCGCGACCATCATCGCAGGCATGATCAACATGGCGCATGCGATGAAAAAAGAAGTCGTTGCCGAAGGCATAGAAAACGAAGGACAGCTGTCGTTACTTGTCTCGCTCGGATGCGATACCGGTCAAGGATACCACCTATTCCGGCCTTCTCCTGCAGATAAGGTCGCTGCGTTCGCTATGCAGCAGTCACTAGGGATGCAGATCGTATCCACCAATGATTCCGCAAACCCGGTAGCAAATATAGGGACTTTTCCGACCAGCCAGGTCGAGGACGACTGGCTTACGGTTCCGCTGGAAATCAATTGATCCCACAGCTGGTTCGAGGATTCGGCGAAGTCCGGTTTCAGTCGTTTCAGTCGTCGTCCGTGTTGAGCTGGGAAAACTCGTCGGCGCATTTTTCGATCCATTCCAGCGCGGCGTCTTCGATCGGCAAATCCCGGTTCTGGGTCGCGCGAACCTGCCTGCGATAGTCCTCGATGTGGCAGATCTGTTCGACCATGCGCGCGCGAAATGCGTCATGCGCGTCGACGAACGTCACCCCGACGCGGAACGAGCCCCCCTCCTGCTTGCACCAGACGACCTGCGCCGCCGCGGTAAAGGCCGGCCGTACGAGGGGGATGCGCAGCCAGATCTGCGCTCCCGCGGCCAGTTCGTGCGGCGAATCGAATGCGAGCCCGCCCACGCTCACGTCGAAGATGCGGCAATTGCGCATCGGCGCGGCTTCGGCGCGAATCTCGATCGGCACGCTCGACGGGTGACGGATGAACCGGCGCATGGATGAAATATAACTCCATGCTGCATTCCGTGCGCCTCGTCGGCGACGTGGCCTACGTATTTGCGAAACGCCGGATTCGGGTTCGCCCCCGTACGCGATACGCGTGCGTGGGCGCAGGCAGGGGCCGCGCGCTTGCAGTACGCTTCCGCAATGCCGTGTGCATCGTGCTGTCGGCAGTGTTACGCCGAGGCAATCGGATACGAAGGGCAGGAACGTGATCGGACTCGATATCGGGCTGATGTTCGTGGCCGGACTGGCGCTCGCCGGGCTCGGATGGCGACTGCTTGGGGGTGCGCAGGCGCGCGCACGGCCCCGACGTCGCGGGCGCGGATTCGCGGTGCTCGCCCTCGGGGCCGCGGCGTGCCTCGCCTCGGGCGCAGCGGCGGTGCGAGGCGCATTCCCGCACGGGACGACCATCGCCGCGGCGGGATCGACCGGTTCCGCCTCCGGCGCGCCACCGCAGAGCGTGCCGGGCCTGGAGGATGGACTCCCCGAGCCCTTCCCGGCCCCCGATTTTGCCGGCATCGCCGCGTGGCTCAACTCCCCTCCGCTCACGATGGCCGGTCTGCGCGGCAAGGTGGTGCTCGTCGACTTCTGGACCTATTCGTGCATCAACTGCGTCCGCACCCTGCCCCACCTCACGGCATGGGATCGCAAATACCGGCACGACGGTCTCGTGATCGTCGGCGTCCATGCGCCGGAATTCACGTTCGAGACCCGGCGGGAGAACGTGCAGGCGGCGGTCGCGCGCTATGGCATCCGCTACCCGGTCGCCCTCGACAGCGGCCTCCACACCTGGAGCAATTTCCATAACCTGTATTGGCCGGCGCACTACCTGATCGATCGCAGCGGACGCGTGGTCTACACCCATTTCGGCGAAGGACGATACGACGTCACCGAGAACAACATCCGGGTTCTGCTGGGCCTGCACGGCAAGGCGAGGCCCGACGGCGCGCGGGTGCCGATTTCTCCCGTGCAGACACCCGAGACCTATCTGGGAGCCTTGCGGGGCGAGCGCTTTGCGGGAACGCCCGCGGTTGCCGAAGGCGCGTCGCGCAGCTATCGCTTCCCCGCTTTGCTACCCCCGGATTCCTGGGCCTTGCGCGGTCCGTGGTCCGTCGGGCCCCAGAAGATCACGGCGCTGGCGGCGGGCGCGGCGATCCGCCTGCGGTTCACGGCGCGCAAGGTGTTCCTGGTGCTGGGGACGTCGACCGGAAGCCCGTTGCGGGCGTCGATCCTGCTGAACGGCGCGCCGCCGAAGTCCTCGGCCGGCAAGGACGCACCCGGCGGCACGGCGACGATCGCGCGCGACACTTTGTATGAACTGATCGATCAGGGCGCGCTACGCGACGGCGTGGTGGAAATCCGCGCCGATCAACCGGGCCTGGAAGCGTATGCCTTCACGTTCGGATCGTGACGGTCGCGCCCTACTTGAGCGAGAAATCCACCCGACTTGCGCTGGCCTGCTCTTTTCCGCTCCTGCCTTCGCCGGGCCTGCCGCGGACGATGAAGATGCGCGCCGCGGGGACTTTGCCGTACCGGATCAGCCAGTCTTGCACAGCCTGCGCCCGCTCATTGGCCAGAGCCGCCAGATCGCCGTCGCTGATTTGGGTGTTGGCCATCATGAGTTTTTCCATTTCCGGCACCGGCAGTGATTTCTCGAAGCCGAACAGGCCCCGCGGCTTCGGAAACTTTTCTTTTTCATAAACGCGCCGCAGCAAGGCCGGATATTCCTGCGGCGTAATCTTTACGTCTTCCAGGCTCCGCGACCGTCCCTGATCCACCAGGCGCTTGATTTTGATCGCACGCACCTTCTCCTCGATGAGGGCGCGGCGCATCCCCTCGGCATCGGCGTCCCGGTCCGCCCGGCCGATGATTTCCAGCTTGAGCCCGGGGCGCTCATTCAAGGCCTTGGCCAGTGATTTGAGTTTTTCCAGGCCGGCCGCGTTGATGGCGTAGCGGCCGGGGTCGAAATCCATCCAGGAGAGTGATTCCCCGCCGCCGAAGATCGACCCGATCAGCGCAAATGGCGAAGTCACCGCCTTGGTGATGAAGTTGACCACCACCCGCAAGATGATCCCCCCAACGGAAAAATCGGGATCGTTAAGAGACCCGCTGATCGGCAGATTGATGTCGATCACCCCGTTTCGGTCGCGCAGCAATGCCACTGCCAGCAGAACCGGCAGGTGTGTCGCACTGGCGCTTTCCACCTTTCCGCCGAAGGTCAACTGATCGAGGGTCAGGTGATTTTCGGAATCGAGCTTGCCGTCGGCCACGTGATAGCGGACCTCGAACGACAGTTTCCCCTTTCGAATGCCATAGCCCACGTATTTCCCGGAATACGGCGTGAAGGGGGGCAATTCCATTCCCCGCACATCCGCCTTCATATCGAGGTACAGATTGCCCGTGAGCGGGTTGATCTTCCCGGCGATCTCGAGCGGGGCCGCATTGACCTCGCCGCGCAGATCCACCGAGGCCGCGGTGGACGCGTCCGAAGAGAGTCCCGAAACGATGCCGCCGAGATTGGCCAGGTCGGCGCTGTAATGGGGCTGGATGTGGTTGTCACTGAACTTCACTTCGCCGTCCTGCAGCGTGACTTTGCCGATCCTGATCGGGGCCACCTTCCGGGCAGCGGCCGATCGCGGGATGGTCGGCGCCGGGACCGCTTGCCCCGGCGCGTGCACGGCATTCGTCGCCGCCGTCCGTTTTTCACCGCTGACGATGTCTTGCAGATTGATGCGTCCGTCGGGATCGACGATCACCCGCGCAAAAAAATCGTTCAGGGCAATTTCGCCGATCGACAGAAAGAGCGGATTGAACCGGGCATCGATGCCGCCGATAAAAAGCGACTTCCAGCGCAGAAAGTCCTGGGCATGGACCTTGTCGACGGTGGCCACATCGCCCAGCGACAGGCTGCCCTGATAGCCTCCCTTGAGCGCGCCATCAGCGGCCACCTTCCATTGCAGCGCGCCGTGGGCGGAAAGCTGCCCTCTCAAAACGAACAAGCCGATCCGCCGGGTGAAATACGGCTGCGCCGGCAGCACATCGATCCTGCGGACGTCCACCGCGAGCGCGCCATGGAGGGGATTCATTCCCACGGTTCCCTTCAGGCCGATGCGCCCCGCCCGGTTCACGTCGGCGGAAAATTCGAGGTGCCCGTCTTTATCCGGTTCGGTGGAGAAGTCGCGCAGCGACAGCGCGATCGCCGCGATGGTGGTAACCACCGGCCTTCGGAGGGTGCGGTCTTCCAGGCGAACGGATTTTCCGGAGAGTGCGAGCGCGGCGATCGCGACCGCTTTGGCAGGAAAATCGACCGTGGTGTTGTGCGCGGTCAGATCGAAGCCATCGAGTATCGCCTTGCGCGCAAGGCTGCCCGGGGCATCGCGGTAGTACACCCGCGCGCCTTGGATCGAGAATTCGTCGAGCAACAAATGCGGTCCCGCAGCGCGCCGGCTCGGCCCCGGCTGCGGCGGCGCGGCCTCTGCGCGCGCTGCCTTCTCGGGATTTGCGGCCTTTGCGGGCGGCAATGTCGCCATGCGAAGAATATTGAGCGTTCCCTTCCCGTTCCGGGATAGATGCAGTTCGGGCTGCGTCAGCGCAATTTTTGTGATGTGGATCTTGCGCGAAAAGACATCGATGTCGCGTAGCGCCACCGCCAGTTCCGGCAGGCGGATGACAGGGGTGCCATCGCCCTGGTCGACGACCAGGGACTGGAGCAGGACGTTGCCGCGGATGGCCAGGAAGGGGGCTTCTGCGGCCGTCCGATGAAAGTCGGCGGCAAGGTGCAGATCCAGTTTGCCGTCGGCCAGCGTGAACCGGGGATTGAAGGGGAGATATTCCGCGTACCGCGGCAGATCCATGCCGTCCAGATCGATATTGACCGTCGCGTCCTGTTGCGGCGCGAAGGGCTTTGCCCGACCCTTCACGAGCACACTCGCGCCATCCACGGTGGCGCGGAGCAGCGGCTCGACGAAAATGTCGACCTGCGACGGCAGCGAGGAGAGGAAGGGAACGCCCAGCGTCAGGTTGGCGACATGATGGACAACCGCCCTCGGGCGGTCATCAAACACGATTTCGCCCGCATCGACCTGGATGTTGTAGATCGCAAAGCGGGCCGGTGCCGCCTGCGGCGAAGCCGGTTGACGGAGCGCCGCCTGGACGAGGTCGTCGAAATTGTAATGATGGGGCCGCAGCAGGATGACGTGCACATAGGGCTTTTCCAGCCGCACGTGCCGCACGACCGGCGCCAGCCGAAACAGGCTTTGCAGGGAGACGTCGACCTCGAGTTCGTCGAACGCAGCAAAGACGGTGTTGCCGTCCGGTTCCATGAGCTTGAGGTCATGAACCGTGAAAGAGAGCGTATAGGGGCTTACGTCAATTTTCTCGATCGTGAGACGGCGGTGCAGCGTTTCGGCCACTTGCGTTTCCGCCTGGGAGATCAGCACGCCAGGGAGGACGAAGTAGCCCACGATGCCAAAAAGCAGGACAAACGCGACGATCCCCAAACCGATCTTGCCGGCGAGGGGCACGCGTGGCGATGGCTTCGGCGGCAACGCCGTTTCGCCTGTCATGGAATTCTTGCTCCGGCACTGGGCCGTGTCCCGTTCGTTGCGGACTGTTCAGACGGCGGTCGATTTGCAGGCTACGCGCCTTGCATTTCGGAAACAACCCATCCCGTTGACGGTCGCCAAACGTGGCGGCAAGAACCCGGAAATGGCGGGCGGAATTCGCCTTGCAGACCGGATTTTTGGCATACCCAAGAAAAAACCGCCGGAACGGCGGTTTGGTTTTCCCGTAATGAACTGATTCCATACGGGAATTTGGTAGGCGCGATTGGACTCGAACCAACGACCCCCACCATGTCAAGGTGGTGCTCTAACCAGCTGAGCTACGCGCCTGAAGCGAAGCGCGAATCTTACACGAAATCGCGAAGTCCTTGCCAGCGTCACATCCAGGTCACCGCCCCTTCACAAACGTGAAAGCCGACCGCCATACATTGGGCACATCGATAGGCAACCCAAGGACCGAACGATGCTGCAAACCGATGCCGATGCGATTGCCGGCGCAACGCTGGAATCCCGCGCCGCCAACGCCGTACTGACGATAGGACTGGCGCGGACCGCGAGCGAAGTCGAGGAAGCGCAGCGCCTGCGCTACGAAGTGTTCGCGCAGGAGATGGGAGCCCAGCTCGCCGGCGCGTCCGACGACGGCATCGATCGCGACGAGTTCGACGCGTACTGCGACCACCTCCTGGTGCGCGATCGCGACAGCGCCAAGGTCGTCGGCACCTATCGGATCCTGCCCCCGCATCGCAGCCAGCTGATCGGCCGCCTGTACTCGGAATCGGAGTTCGATCTGGCGCGTCTCGCACACCTGCGGCCGTCGCTGATCGAGGTCGGCCGCTCCTGCGTGCATCCGGACTATCGGACC
Source organism: Pseudomonadota bacterium (assembly GCA_021838715.1). Classification (GTDB taxonomy): domain Bacteria; phylum Pseudomonadota; class Gammaproteobacteria; order Burkholderiales; family Burkholderiaceae_F; genus GJ-E10. Next base: position 11,616 of record JAKCCX010000035.1, read on the forward strand.
GGCGCGGCCATTCTGATGTTGTGGGCGGGGTTGGCGCGCTACATGCGACGTGGCCGCTACCGCCACCTCATCGGCTGCGCGAGCGCTCCGCTGGCCGACGGCGGCATGCAGGCGGCGTCGCTGCGCGACACCTTGCAGTATTACCTCGCGGACCCGGAATACCGGGTGTTCCCGCGCGTGCCCTTTCCCCACGAACGCTTCGCGCGGGCATCGCAGCCGGAAGTGCCGCCGCTCATCAAGGGCTATCTGCGGCTGGGCGCACGGGTCTGCGGCGAGCCTGCCTGGGATCCGGACTTCAACAGCGCGGATTTCCTGATCTGGCTGTCGCTCGACAACCTCAAGCCGCGCTATGCCCGGCACTTCGAACTGCTGGCGGCCCATGGCGAAGCGGTCGCGGCGTAACGCGCACCGCGGCCTGCCGCTGCGCCGTCGCGGTCCGGGCCGCCGGCGCGGCGGCGACTGGGCCGAGGTCCTCCGCTGGCTGTTCGCCCGGCAATCGCCGGAGGACTCCGGCGGAATCTACCTCGCGCCGTTCTAGATTCCACCCATCACGCCCGGCGCGCGATCAGCACGCCTTTCACCTCGGCCAGCTGCGCCAGGCAGCGGCGCAGCGCCGCCGTGCCCGGCACCTCGACCGTGAAACGCATGTGCGCCTGGCCGCGGCGCGTCGCGGTGTTGACGCCGACGACGTTGAGCTTTTCCCGCGAAAACACTTCCGAGATGTCGCGCAGCAAACCCTGGCGGTCGTTGGCGAAGACCACCACCTCCGCCGGGAAGGCACGCTCTTCGCCGCGGGCATGCGCCTCCCATGCGACCTCGATCACCCGCTCGGGATGGCGTGCGAGCAGCGCGCGCGCGTTCGGACAATCGGCGCGATGGACGGACACGCCCCGCCCGCGGGTGACGAAACCGATGATGGGGTCGGGCGGGATCGGCCGGCAGCAGCGCGCAAGCCCGGTGAGCAGGGAGTCGACCCCGACCACCAGGATCGCGCCCCGCCCCTGGGCTTCCGGCGCCGTGGGCGCCCGGGCCGGAAATACGGGCTCTTCGGCCGCGGTCTCGGTGCTGCCGCCGTCGAGCGCGTGCTCGACGCTGCGCAGATTGAATTCGTCCTTGGTCGCGGCGACGTAGAGGTCCTCGGCGGCCGCGAAACCGAGACGGCGCGCGAGGTCCTCCTGGTTGATCGCGGTCCTGCCCAGGCGCTGGAGTTCGCGCTGCACGATCTCGCGGCCGGCGGCCACCGACTGTTCGTGTTCCTGCGCATGGAACCACTGCCGCACCTTGGCGCGCGACCGCGGGCTTGCCGTGAATCCAAGTTCGGGATTGAGCCAGTCGCGGCTCGGCCCCCCGGCGTGCGCCGCGAGGATCTTCACCGTCTGGCCGGTGCGCAGCGGCGTATGGAGCGGCACGAGCGCGCCATCGACCCGCGCGCCCCGGCACCGGTGGCCGAGTTCGGTGTGGATGGCATAGGCGAAATCCACCGGGGTCGCACCCGCGGGCAGCTCCACCACCCGGCCATCCGGCGTCAGCGCGTAGACCCGTGCCGGCGCCGCGGTGGCCGATGCCGCGTCGTGCCCGTCCCCCGCGCCCGGCGCGCCGCCGTCGCGTTCGACCTCCTCCCGCCAATCGAGCAGGCGGCGCAGCCAGGCGACCGTCTCCTGTTCGGCGCGCGCGGCGTCGCCCCCGCCGCGGCCCTTGCCGCCGCCCTCCTTGTACTGCCAATGCGCCGCAATGCCCAACTCCGCGCGTTCGTGCATCGCATGCGTGCGGATCTGGATCTCCAGCGGCCGGCCGTCGTCGTCCTCGACCACGGTGTGCAGCGACTGGTAGCCGTTGGGCTTGGGCCGCGCGATGTAGTCGTCGTACTCGCTTTCGATCTGCCGCCAGCGCTGGTGCGCCAGCGTGAGGACCTCGTAGCACTGCTCGACGCGATCCACCAGCACGCGCAGCGCCCGCTGGTCGAAGACGCGCTCGAACGGCAGGTTCTTCGTCCGCATCTTTGCGGCGATGCTGGCGATGTGTTTGGGCCGCCCGCTCACCTCGCCCGCGATGCCGTGCGCGGCCAGCAGCTCGCGCAGCACCCCCTCGGCATCCTGCACCCGTTGCTCGCGCTGCCCGCGCTTTTCTTCGAGCGCCCGCGCGATCCGCTGATAAGTCTCCGGCTCGAGGAAGCGCAGCGCGAGATCTTCCATCTCCCACTTCAGCTGCCAGATCCCCAGGCGATTGGCCAGCGGCGCGTAGAGTGCCCGGGTTTCGCGCGCAAATTCCTCGGCGCGCGGGTGGCGCACGGCGGCGAGATAGCGCAAGGTCTGCAGGCGCGAGGCCAGGCGCAGCAGCACGACGCGCAGATCGTTGGCCATGGCCAGCACCATGCGGCGCAGTGCCTCCTCCTGCGCCGCTGCGCCGGCGCGGTCGCGCGTCGCGGACTCCGGCCGGCCGCTGCGCGCCCGCACTGTTTCGGAAAGCTGGCGCAGTTGCCGGAGGTCGGCGACGAGCCGCGCCACCGACGCGCCGAAGTGGCCGCGCAGCCATCGGTCGGCATCCCGCATCACCGTGTCGGCGGCGAACAGATAGGCCGCGGCGGCGAGGTCCGGATCGGCACGAACGGTCTGCACGATCCGCGCAAGGCCGTCGGCATGTGCCGCCAGCGGCTCGCCCGTATCCAGCGTCCGGTCGGCGTAAAGGGACAGGGCGAGTTCCCGGGCGTGCGCCGGGTCGGGATGGACCGGCGGCGCGCCGGCTTGGCCGGGCCGGGTTCCGTCATCCCGGCTCATCCGGCCTCCGCGAACAGGAAATCGCGCACCGCGCCGATCTGGACCGGGTCGAAGAACATCGGCGCATGGCCGACCCCCGGAAAGGTGACGACCTGCGGCCGCGGCCCGCGGCGCTGCATCGCCGCGACGGTTTCCGCGCCCAGGATGTCGGATTTCTCGCCGTGCAGCAGCAGCGTCGGGCAGGCGATCGCGTCGTAGCGCTGCCACAACTGCTGCTCCGCGGCGCGGAACGCCTGGCGGCCCATGGCACGCAGGACATCGGCGATCGCGGGGTCGTAGTGGAACACGTAGCCGTCGCCATCGCGCTTGAGCACCGAGAGCGTCATCTCGCGCCACTCCGCATCATTGCGCATCGCCGCGCCCGCCGAAACCGTGCGCAGATAGGCCACCGCCTCGTCGATGGAGGCGAACCGGGGATCACGGCCGAGATGCGCGCCGATCTGCGCCAGGCCGCTCCATTCGAGGTGGGGGCCGATGTCGTTGATGACGAGGCGCGTGATCGGGGATTGCGCAAGGCCCGCCAGTGCGATGCCGATCAAGCCACCGAACGAGGTTCCGACCCAGGCGACCGTCTCCACGTCGAGGCGCGCGATGAGCGTGACCAGATCGGCAGCGGTCGGCTCGATCCCATACCCTCGCGGATCGCGCAGCCAGTCGCTGGTGCCGCGGCCGGGCAGATCGGGGCAGACCACCCGGTACCGGGGGCTCAGCGCGCGCGCCAGGCGGTCGAAGTCGCGTCCCACGCGGTTCAATCCATGTGCGCAGATCACCGCGCGCGGGTTGGCGGGGTCGCCCCACTGCGCATAGCGCATGGTGTGGAACCCTGCGGCGCCAAGGCAGCGGACGGCATGGAAGCGGGGCGTTTCGGTCATCGGGCATCCCTTCGTCCGGATTTTGCCATCGTCCCGATCGGGGGGCCGGGCAGGTTGTACCAGTATCGCCGATGGTCGATCCGCCATCGCTCCATCGTCGTGCCTCGCGCCGACCAGCACCACCGCACCGCCCCCAGTTCATCCGATCGCAGCACCGGGATGCCATGTGCGCCGTAGCGCGCCAGCACCACGACGTCGGGGTGGTGATAGCGGTTGCGATAGCCGTCCTGAACCGAGGCCCAGCGGGGCGCGACGGCGGCCAGCAAGTCCTCGCTCGACGAACTGCGGCTGCCGTGATGGGGCGCGAGCATCAGGTCGGCACGCACGCTCCGGCCGGCCGACGCCGCGGCCCGCACCAATGCGCGCTCTTCGCGCACCGGCACGTCGCCGGTGAGCAGCACGCGGTGCGCGCCGACCCGGGCCAGGACTACGCAACTCCGCTCGTTGGTGGTCGCGTTGCGGCGGGCATAGATGGAGGCCGGCGGACTCAGCACCGAGAAGGCGATCGAACCGGCGGCAAAGCGCGCGCCGGCGCGACAGCGATGCACCCTGCGCGCCCCGGCAAGCAGCGGATCGCGCGCCGGGACCGAACTCCAGACCTCGCCCACGGGAAAGGCGGCGAGCAGCGATGCCGCCCCGCCCGCGTGATCGCGATCGCGATGCGACACGATGAGCGCGTCGATCCGCCGTACGCCGCGCATGCGCAGGTAGGGCGCGATCACCCGGCTGCCGGCATCGGCGCTCGGGGAATAGCGCGGGCCGGTATCGAAGATCGCCACCGCGTCGGCCGCTTCCAGGACCACCCCCATTCCTTGTCCCACGTCGAGTGCCGTCACCCAGAGGTCTCCGGGCGCGGGCCGCGGCACCGGCCAGAGGAACATCGGCGCCAGCCAGCAAAGGCCGGCCCAGGGGGCCGGCCACGCGCCGGGCGCCAACAGCCAGGCGCAGCCGAGCGTTGCGGCGACGATCGTCCACATCGGCGGCACCGGCAGCGACACCCACGACCAGGACGGCGCGGTACATCGATGCAGAAACCATGCCAGCGCCGCGAAGACGCGCTCGGCGCCGTGCAGCAGTTCGGTCCCGGTCCAGCGCCCCGGCGCGCCGAAGCCGAGCAGCGCCGCGCCCCCGAGTGCGAGCGGCGCGACGACGTAGCTCACGAGCGGAATCGCCACGGCGTTGGCGATCGGCCCCGCCAACGACACCTGGCCGAAGATTGCCAAGGTGAGCGGCACCTGCCCGACCGTGACCGCAGCCTGCGCGCGCAGCGCTTCCCGCAGGGCGGCTCCGGGCTCGCGCCCGGCGTGCATGCGGCCGCTGCCCGCATACAGGATGCAGGCCACGGCGCCGAACGACAGCCAGAATCCGGCGGCCAGGACGGCCCACGGGTCCCAGAGGCAGACGAGCGCCGCGGCGGCGGCGAGGATCGTCGCCGACCCCGGCCGCACGCGCAGGCAGACCGCCGCCGCCACCACGCCCAGCATCAGCAGCGTACGCTGCGCCGGCACCCCCCAGCCGGCAAGCAGGCAGTACGCCCATCCCCCGCTGATTCCGGCCACGGCACGCACCGTCTGCACGTTGGCGATGCGCAGCAGGGCCGCGCTGCGGCGCCACAAGCCGCCGGCCAGCAGCGCCACCGCGCCGGCGATCATCGTGATGTGCAGACCCGAGATGCTGATGAGATGCGAGACGCCGGTGCGATTGAAGAGCGCCCAGTCGTCCTGCGAGATTCCGCCCTGATCGCCCATCACCAGGGCAACGATCACCGGCCGATATCGTCGCGGGCCAAGAGCGCGCTGCAGCCGTGCGCGCAGCACGGCGCGGGCGCGGTCGATCAGCGGATCGAAGCGCCACACGCGCTCGGTGATCCGCACCGGCGGGCGCGCACGGCGCCCGGTCCGTACCGTTCCCTGCGCGCGGATTCCCGCTTCGAGCATCCAGGCTTCCGCGTCGAAGCCACCCGGATTGCACATCCCCTGTGGGCGCCGCAGGCGCACCGAGAGCTCCCAGCGCTGGGCCGGCAACAGCGTCGGCGGCGGGTGATGCCAGGTGAGCGCGAGGTGCGCCGGAACGTGGGCGCGGGCGTCGAACACCCGCTCCACCGCGAAGTCGAAGCGGACCGCATCCTCGTACTGCGCGGGCAGCGTGGCGACGATGCCGCGCACGCGCAGATCGCGGCCTTCGTCGGCGGACGCGAGCGCGTCGGCGAGGCGAACGTGGGCGCGGAGGCCGGCGTAGGAGAAGCCGAGCGAGACCGCGGCAAGAAGGATGGCTGCGATGCGCGCGCCTTGCCGTTGGCATGCGCGGACCGCGGGGGCGCGGACTAGCGGGACGAAGAGCGCGGCGCCCGCCGCCGCGGCAAGGATCGCGAGCAACCATGCGGCGGGCAGCGCGGCGCACTGCTGCAGTGCAATCACGCCGGCGACGAACGCCGCCAAGACCGCGGGGAGCACCATGCCGCCCAGCACGATGCTCTTCCTACGGCGGGGATGGTCCGCCCGGCATTGCCCCAAGGCGCGGCAGCGCCGCCAGCGCGTTGGCCCGGGTCGCCGCCGCCAGCGCTTCCAGCGGGATGCCGCGCAGTCCGGCAATCACCGCCGCGATCCGCGCCAGTTCGGCCGGCTCGTTGCGCAGCACGGCGCCGCCGGCGCCGCGCAGCCATTGCGGCGGGATGTCCGGCGCATCGGTTTCCAGCACCAGCGCGTCCAAGGGCAGGCGCTGCGCAAAGCCGCGGATGCGCAAGGAGCCGTCGTAGGTGACGGCGCCGCCGAATCCCAGCTTGAAGCCGAGATCGAGAAACCCCTGCGCCTGGACCTCCGAACCGTTGAAGGCGTGCGCGATGCCGGCCACGCCGCCGACCCGCCGCAGGTGTACCAGCAGGCGGTCGGCCGAGCGGCGCACGTGCAGGATCACCGGCAGGGCATGCCGCCGAGCCAGTTCCAGTTGCCGGCGGTAGACCGCCTCCTGCAGCGCCGGGGGCGGCGCCCCGGGCAGGAAATCGAGGCCGATCTCGCCGATACCGACGAAGCGCGGGTCGGCCAGCGCTCCGGCGATCGCGCACTCCAGTCGCGCCAGGTCGCCTGCCGCGCCGTCCTCGGTGACGTACAGGGGGTGGATGCCCAAGGTATAGGCCGATTCATAGCGGTGCGCACAATCCCGCACCCGGTCGAACGCGGCCGGCGCGACGGCGGGCAGCACCATCATCGTCACTCCCGCGGCACGGGCACGCGCGACCACGGCATCGCGGTCGGCGTCGAACTCCGCGGCATCGAGGTGGCAGTGGGTGTCGAGAACCATGAACCGCTGTCCTTTGCATGGCCGGCAAACGCGGAAAGGATGGCGGGACGGCCTTCCGCGCCGCGCGGCCCCGGATCGGCTCCTGCCATGACGCCAAGTCTACGGGCAAGCCATTGCCCGGGAACTGCCATCTCCGGGAGTATCCTTCCCTGCTTTGCACGGGTCTGCCCCCTTGAATCTTCCCTACGAAATCGCCACCGGCCTGCGCTACACGCGCGCCGGCCGCCGCAGCCATCGCCGCAACAGCTTCATCTCCTTCATTTCGGGGGCATCGATGGCGGGCATCGCGCTGGGCGTGATGGCGCTCATCGTCGTGCTGAGCGTGATGAACGGATTCCAGCGCGACGTGCGCGACCGCATGCTGTCGGTGCTGCCCCATGTCGAGATTTTTTCCGATGGGGGGGCGCTGCGCGACTGGCACGCCATCGCCCGCTTCGCCCGCAAGGACGCCAACGTGCGCGCCGCCGCGCCGGTGCTCGAAACCCAGGCGATGTTCGTCCATGACGGCACGATGCGCGGCGCCATGATCGAAGGCATCGACCCGGCGCTCGAGCCCGGGGTCTCCGAAATCCTGCGCCACCTCCACGGCGGATCGCTCGCCGACATGAAGCCGGGCGGATTCGGCGTCATCCTCGGCCTGGACCTCGCGCGCTCCCTCGGCGTGATGCCCGGCGACAAGGTGACCCTGGTTGCGCCCGACGGCACGTTCACGCCCGCCGGGGTGCTGCCGCGGGTGAAGCAATTCCGCGTGCTCGCGGTGTTCTCATCGGGACACTACGAGTTCGACAGCGGACTGGCGATGATCGATCTGGGCGATGCCGAACGCCTGTTCCGGATCGACGGTCCCAACGAGGTGCGTCTGCGTCTGGCCGACATGGAGACGGCCCCGGACGTCGCCCAGCGCCTGACCGTGGCGCTGCGGGCGCAACTCGACCCGGATCTGTGGGCGCGCGACTGGACCAGCCAGAACAAGACCTGGTTCGCCGCCGTCAAGGTGGAAAAACGCATGATGGCGGTGATCCTGACGCTGATCGTCGCCGTCGCCGCCTTCAATCTGGTGTCGACGATGGTGATGACGGTGACGGAAAAGGTCTCGGACATCGCCATTCTGCGCACGCTGGGCGCCAGTCCGCGCAGCATCATGGCAATCTTCGTCGTGCAGGGGAGCGTGATCGGCGTCGTCGGGACCCTGCTCGGCGTGAGCCTAGGCCTGCTCATCGCCTGCAACATCGACGTCATCGAACCGGCGATCGAACACGCCTTCGGCGTGCATTTCCTCGACCCGTCGATCTATTTCCTGAGCGCCCTGCCCTCCGATCCGCAGGCGTCGGACATCGTCCCGATCGCGATCGTCTCGCTCGCGCTCAGTTTCCTCGCAACCTTGTATCCGAGCTGGCGCGCCTCGCGGGTGCAACCGGCGCAGGCCCTGCGGTATGAGTGAAGGGCAGCCTGTGGATGCGGCAGCGGCGGTGCGAAACGTCGTTTTGCGGGCAAGCGGGATCGCCAAGTCGTATCGCGACGAAGGCCGCGCGGTCGAGGTGCTGCACGGCATCGACCTCGCCGTGGCGGCAGGGGAAATTCTCGCCATCATCGGCGCATCCGGGTCCGGAAAGAGCACCCTGCTGCATTGTCTGGGGGGCCTCGATTCCGTCGATGCGGGAACGGTCGAGATCACCGGCCGGCCGCTCGCGGGCTTGAACGAAGCCGAAAAGGGCGCGCTGCGCAATCGCAGCCTGGGATTCGTCTACCAGTTTCATCACCTGCTGCCCGAGTTCACGGCGCTCGACAACGTCGCCATGCCCCTGGCGATCCGCCGCGAACCGGTCGCGCGCCGCCGTGCCGCCGCGCGGGACGTGCTGGCGGCCGTCGGGCTCGCGCACCGCGTCGACCATTTTCCGAGCCAGCTGTCGGGCGGCGAGCGCCAGCGCGTGGCCATCGCCCGCGCCCTCGTCACCCGGCCTGCCGGCGTGCTGGCCGATGAGCCCACCGGCAATCTCGACCGGGAAACGGCCCACGCCGTGTTCGACGTGCTGCTGCGCACCGCGCGCCAGGCGGCAACCGCCATCGTCATCGTCACCCACGACCCCGATCTCGCGGCGCGTTGCGACCGGGTGTTGCGGCTGAACGACGGGCGGCTGGCCGGATCATGAAGGCGATCCTGCTGGTTCCCGGCGCCCTGTTGCCGGAAGCAGTCGCGGGCGGATTGCGGGCGGAACTGGCGGAACGCGGCGCCGCGATGCGCTCCGCGCTCCGCGGCGCCCGTCGCGTGGCGTGCTGGCATGCGCCCGACCAGGCCGCCGGCACCGCCGAGCGGCAGTGGCTGATGCACCGCTTCGGCGGCGACGCGGCGCCGCTGCCGGCCGCACCCTACGCATGGCGTGCGCTCGGAGAGTCGAACGACGGCGCCGACTCCGACGGCGATGCCTGGATCGCGCACTGCGATCCGGTGCATTTCGCGCTCGCCCAAGACCACATCCGGATGCTCGCGCTCGACGCCGAGCCGTTGCGCGACGACGAGGCGGCGGCGCTGCTCGCGCTGGCGAACGAGGCCGCGGCGCCGGAGGGCTGGCGTTTCGCCATCCGCGGCGGCGCTTGGTTTCTACTCAGCCCCGAGGACTTGCGAATCGATACGGTGGCCCCGGAAGCCGTCTTCGGCCAGCCGGTCGAGCGCCGGATGCCCACGGGACCGGACGCCCGGCGCTGGCGCGTCGTCGCCAACGAAATCCAGATGCGCTGGCACGCCAGCCCGGTCAACGACGCCCGCGAGCAGCGCGGCGCGCCCGCGGTCAATGCGCTATGGCTGCACGGCGGCGGCCGCTGGGCGCCGTTGGCGCCGGGCCCGATCGGCGACATCCGGGGCGGCGATGCCGCCGTCCGCGGCTGGGCGCAGGCGGCGCAGCGGACCACCGGAAGGCTGGGGATGGGCGCCGGTGATACGGTATCGATTCATTCCGAACTGCAGCCCGCGTTCCGGCGCCAGGACTGGGCGGCCTGGCTCGATCGCCTGCCAGCCCTGGGGGCGTGGCTGGAGGGGGAAGTTGCCGAGGCCCGCAGCCGGGGGGCGCGCGAATTCGAACTCGTCCTGGGCGGCGCAACGCAGGTGCAGCGCTATGCGATCGCGGATCGCGCCGGCTGGTGGACGCGGTGGACCGGAGGGTCGCCGCGGATGGCGGAGATCTTCTGCGAGCAAGCGGGATCGCCGCGATGAACCCCCGTTTTCTGCACCGGGATTTCGATCCGGCCGCCGCCCGCCGCCTGCAGGAGTCGGGCATTCCGGCCGCGCTCGCGCGCGCCCTCGCGGCGCGGGGCGTCGCAAGCGAGGCC
>JAKCCX010000002.1 GCA_021838715.1 Pseudomonadota bacterium
AACTGAAGAGTTTGATCCTGGCTCAGATTGAACGCTGGCGGCATGCTTTACACATGCAAGTCGAACGGCAGCACGGGGGCAACCCTGGTGGCGAGTGGCGAACGGGTGAGTAATACATCGGAACGTGCCCAGTAGTGGGGGACAACCAGTCGAAAGACTGGCTAATACCGCATACGACCTACGGGTGAAAGCGGGGGATCGCAAGACCTCGCGCTATTGGAGCGGCCGATGCCCGATTAGCTTGTTGGTGAGGTAAAAGCTCACCAAGGCGACGATCGGTAGCTGGTCTGAGAGGACGGCCAGCCACACTGGGACTGAGACACGGCCCAGACTCCTACGGGAGGCAGCAGTGGGGAATTTTGGACAATGGGGGAAACCCTGATCCAGCCATGCCGCGTGCGGGAAGAAGGCCTTCGGGTTGTAAACCGCTTTTGGCAGGAACGAAACAGTGCATGCCAATACCATGCGCGAATGACGGTACCTGCAGAATAAGCACCGGCTAACTACGTGCCAGCAGCCGCGGTAATACGTAGGGTGCAAGCGTTAATCGGAATTACTGGGCGTAAAGCGTGCGCAGGCGGTTTGGTAAGACAGATGTGAAATCCCCGGGCTCAACCTGGGAACTGCATTTGTGACTGCCAGACTAGAGTCTGTCAGAGGGGGGTGGAATTCCACGTGTAGCAGTGAAATGCGTAGAGATGTGGAGGAACACCGATGGCGAAGGCAGCCCCCTGGGATAAGACTGACGCTCATGCACGAAAGCGTGGGGAGCAAACAGGATTAGATACCCTGGTAGTCCACGCCCTAAACGATGTCGACTAGTTGTTGGGGATTCATTTCCTCGGTAACGCAGCTAACGCGTGAAGTCGACCGCCTGGGGAGTACGGTCGCAAGATTAAAACTCAAAGGAATTGACGGGGACCCGCACAAGCGGTGGATGATGTGGATTAATTCGATGCAACGCGAAAAACCTTACCTACCCTTGACATGCCAGGAATCCTGCAGAGATGTGGGAGTGCCCGAAAGGGAGCCTGGGCACAGGTGCTGCATGGCTGTCGTCAGCTCGTGTCGTGAGATGTTGGGTTAAGTCCCGCAACGAGCGCAACCCTTGTCACTAGTTGCTACGAAAGGGCACTCTAGTGAGACTGCCGGTGACAAACCGGAGGAAGGTGGGGATGACGTCAAGTCCTCATGGCCCTTATGGGTAGGGCTTCACACGTCATACAATGGCCGGTACAGAGGGCTGCCAACCCGCGAGGGGGAGCTAATCCCGGAAAGCCGGTCGTAGTCCGGATTGCAGTCTGCAACTCGACTGCATGAAGTCGGAATCGCTAGTAATCGCGGATCAGCATGTCGCGGTGAATACGTTCCCGGGTCTTGTACACACCGCCCGTCACACCATGGGAGTGGGGTTCACCAGAAGCCGTTTGCCTAACCGCAAGGAGGGCGGCGACCACGGTGAGCTTCATGACTGGGGTGAAGTCGTAACAAGGTAGCCGTATCGGAAGGTGCGGCTGGATCACCTCCTTTCTAGAGATCGCGCCTCGATTCAAGCGTCCACACTTATCGGTTGTTTATGTCCAAGGCAGGGTCGGAGAATGGCGCGACAGTCGGCGCGCATAGCGCAAGCGCTGTTGGCCTGTGGAATCGGTGATTCTCGGGTCTGTAGCTCAGCCGGTTAGAGCACCGTCTTGATAAGGCGGGGGTCGTTGGTTCGAATCCAACCAGACCCACCAGCGTCTCGCGTCTCGCTTGACGGGGGTGTAGCTCAGTTGGGAGAGCGCCTGCTTTGCAAGCAGGAGGTCATCGGTTCGATCCCGTTCACCTCCACCATTGCCCCTTGTTGGAGTTCATGCGCGATGGCATTCCGTGCCATGGCGCCTGACCTCCGGGTCTGGACAGAATCTCGTTCTTTAACAATTCGAAGAAGCAAAGCGCATCGGCTCTTGATATGAGAGGAGCCGATGCCGGGTTGAATTATTGCATTCAAACTCTCAGCAACTTGAGAAATCAGCAAATCGTCGCGACATGACGGACCGGAGACGGCACCGTTATAGGATCAAGCGACTAAGTGCATGTGGTGGATGCCTTGGCGATTACAGGCGATGAAGGACGTAGCAGCCTGCGATAAGCCCCGGGGAGTCGGCAAGCAGACTTTGATCCGGGGATTTCCGAATGGGGAAACCCACCCGAAAGGGTACCCTCACCTGAATACATAGGGTGTGTGGAGCGAACCTGCTGAACTGAAACATCTAAGTAGGCAGAGGAACAGAAATCAACCGAGATTCCGAAAGTAGTGGCGAGCGAAATCGGATCAGCCTGTGCGTTTTAGCAGTTGTCCTAGAGGAACGGTCTGGAAAGTCCGGCCATAGCGGGTGATAGCCCCGTACTCGAAAGGTCGACTGTGGAACTGAGCGCACGACAAGTAGGGCGGGACACGTGAAATCCTGTCTGAAGATGGGGGGACCATCCTCCAAGGCTAAATACTCGTAATCGACCGATAGTGAACTAGTACCGTGAGGGAAAGGCGAAAAGAACCCCGGGAGGGGAGTGAAATAGATCCTGAAACCGCATGCATACAAACAGTAGGAGCCCGCAAGGGTGACTGCGTACCTTTTGCATAATGGGTCAGCGACTTACATTCTGTGGCAAGCTTAACCGTGTAGGGTAGGCGCAGCGAAAGCGAGTCCGAATAGGGCGTTCAGTCGCAGGGTGTAGACCCGAAACCAGATGATCTATCCATGGCCAGGTTGAAGGTGGGGTAACACCCACTGGAGGACCGAACCGACTGTTGTTGCAAAAACAGCGGATGAGCTGTGGATAGGGGTGAAAGGCCAAACAAATCTGGAAATAGCTGGTTCTCCCCGAAAACTATTGAGGTAGTGCCTCGCGTATCACTCCAGGGGGTAGAGCACTGTTATGGCTAGGGGGACATGGCGTCTTACCAAACCATGGCAAACTCCGAATACTTGGAAGTGTCAGCGCGGGAGACAGTGCACCGGGTGCTAACGTCCGGACACGAGAGGGAAACAACCCAGACCGCCAGCTAAGGTCCCCAATATCGGCTAAGTGGAAAACGAAGTGGAAAGGCTAAGACAGTCAGGAAGTTGGCTTAGAAGCAGCCATCCTTTAAAGAAAGCGTAATAGCTCACTGATCGAGTCTTTCTGCGCGGAAGATGTAACGGGGCTAAGCCGATAACCGAAGCTGCGGATTTGCGCGCAAGCGCAAGTGGTAGGGGAGCGTTCTGTAAGCCTGCGAAGGTGGTTCGTAAGGACTGCTGGAGGTATCAGAAGTGCGAATGCTGACATGAGTAGCGTTAAAGCGGGTGAAAAGCCCGCTCGCCGAAAGCCCAAGGTTTCCTGCTCTACGTTCATCGGAGCAGGGTGAGTCGGCCCCTAAGGTGAGGACGAGAGTCGTAACTGATGGGAACCAGGTCAATATTCCTGGACCGATGCCAAGTGCGATGGGGGGACGGAGCATTGAAGGTCATCCGGGTGTTGGACGTCCCGGTTTCTGATCGTAGGAGGCCAGTAGGCAAATCCGCTGGCGGATCTCCGAGGTGAAGGATCGAGTGGTCTTTTGGCCACGAAGTGATTGGATGTGCTTCCAGGAAAAGCCTCTAAGCTCCAGCTTGGCACGACCGTACCGCAAACCGACACTGGTGGGCGAGCTGAATATGCTCAGGCGCTTGAGAGAACTCGGGAGAAGGAACTCGGCAAATTGACACCGTAACTTCGGAAGAAGGTGTGCCTTAGTAGCGTGACAGGAGAAACACCTGAAGCGCCAATAGGCCGCAGAGAATCGGTGGCTGCGACTGTTTATTAAAAACACAGCACTCTGCTAACACGAAAGTGGACGTATAGGGTGTGACGCCTGCCCGGTGCTGGAAGGTTAATTGATGGAGTGCAAGCTCTTGATCGAAGCCCCAGTAAACGGCGGCCGTAACTATAACGGTCCTAAGGTAGCGAAATTCCTTGTCGGGTAAGTTCCGACCTGCACGAATGGCGTAACGATGGCCACACTGTCTCCTCCCGAGACTCAGCGAAGTTGAAATGTTTGTGATGATGCAATCTCCCCGCGGAAAGACGGAAAGACCCCATGAACCTTTACTGCAGCTTTGCATGGGACTTTGAACAGATCTGTGTAGGATAGGTGGGAGGCTTTGAAGCCGGGATGCTAGTTCCGGTGGAGCCAACCTTGAAATACCACCCTGGTGTGTTTGAGGTTCTAACCTTGGTCCTTGAATCAGGATCGGGGACAGTGCATGGTGGGCAGTTTGACTGGGGCGGTCTCCTCCCAAAGCGTAACGGAGGAGTTCGAAGGTACGCTAGGTACGGTCGGAAATCGTGCTGATAGTGCAATGGCATAAGCGTGCTTAACTGCGAGACTGACAAGTCGAGCAGATGCGAAAGCAGGACATAGTGATCCGGTGGTTCTGTATGGAAGGGCCATCGCTCAACGGATAAAAGGTACTCTGGGGATAACAGGCTGATACCGCCCAAGAGTTCATATCGACGGCGGTGTTTGGCACCTCGATGTCGGCTCATCTCATCCTGGGGCTGTAGCCGGTCCCAAGGGTATGGCTGTTCGCCATTTAAAGAGGTACGTGAGCTGGGTTTAAAACGTCGTGAGACAGTTTGGTCCCTATCTGCCGTGGGCGCTGGAAGATTGACGGGGGCTGCTCCTAGTACGAGAGGACCGGAGTGGACGCACCTCTGGTGTACCGGTTGTCACGCCAGTGGCATCGCCGGGTAGCTACGTGCGGAAGAGATAACCGCTGAAAGCATCTAAGCGGGAAACTTGCCTGAAGATTAGTCTTCCCGGAGGCTTGACCTCCCTAAAGGGTCGTTCGAGACCAGGACGTTGATAGGCTGGGTGTGGAAGGGCTGTGAGGCCTTAAGCTAACCAGTACTAATTGCCCGTGAGGCTTGATCCTATAACCGTGCTGCCTCCCTCGAGGTGTTGGGGTGAGAGTGCAATCAACCAGGTCTGTTCCCGATATGAGAACAGGCGCTTGCTTCTTTCGAATTGGATCGTTCGCGTACGCCGGTTTCCGGCATGCGACGAAAGGTCGTCCGTCTTCAGCCTGATGACCATAGCGAGGTGGAACCACTCCTTCCCATCCCGAACAGGACAGTGAAACGCCTCAGCGCCGATGATAGTGGGATGTATTTCCTGTGAAAGTAGGACATCGTCAGGCTAACCTTACTTGGTGAGAGCAAAAACCCCGCGGTGCGGGGTTTTTCGCTTTCCTCGTGTCAGTCATGACACCGATTCTTGGAAGAACCGCACCGCGCTACGCGATCCGTGCCCTTCCGCACTCGAAAGCAAATCATGTCGTTTGAATCCCTTGGGCTAGGCGAGGCGCTCGTGCGCGCGGTCGCGGATGCGGGCTATACCGAGCCCACCCCGATCCAGCGGGAGGCGATCCCTGCGGTGTTGACCGGCGGCGATCTGCTCGCCGGAGCGCAAACCGGTACCGGCAAGACCGCATCGTTCGTACTCCCGATTCTTGAACGCCTGCATCGCGCGGGCGACGCGCCGCAGGAAGGCGGCCGACGCAACGGTCGCCGGATCCGCGCGCTGATCCTTGCGCCGACCCGCGAGCTGGCGGCACAGGTCGAGCAGAGCGTCCGGGAATATGGCAAGTATTCGCCCCTGCAGTCCCTGGCGGTGTTCGGCGGCGTGTCGATCAACCCCCAGATCGAACGGTTGCGCCGGGGCGTGGACATCCTGGTGGCGACCCCCGGGCGGCTGCTCGACCACCACAGCCAGCGGACGATCGATCTTTCCGGCATTGAGGTCCTCGTCCTCGACGAGGCCGACCGCATGCTCGACATGGGGTTCATTCACGATATTCGCCGGGTGCTGGCACTCCTGCCGAAGAAGCGCCAGAGCCTGCTGTTTTCCGCGACGTTTGCCGAGCCGGTTCGCGGCCTGGCGGAATCCTTGCTGCACGAGCCCAAGCGGATCCAGGTTACGCCGAAGAACACCACGGTGGATGCGGTCAACCAGGTCGTGGTGCCCGTCGACGCCGCGCGCAAGGCGGACCTGCTGGAGCACCTGATTCGCGAGGGCAACTGGTTCCAGGTGCTGGTGTTCACGCGAACCAAGCACGGTGCGAACAAGCTCGCGACCCGCCTCGAGAAGTGCGGCATCAGCGCCCTCGCCATTCATGGCAACAAGAGTCAGAACGCGCGGACGCGCGCGCTGCAGGAATTCAAGAACGGATCGCTGCAGGTATTGGTGGCCACCGATATCGCGGCCCGAGGCCTGGATATCGAGCAACTCCCCCACGTGGTCAACTTCGAACTGCCGATGGTGCCGGAAGACTACGTCCATCGGATCGGCCGCACCGGTCGGGCGGGCGCACGCGGCGAGGCGATATCGCTCGTCGCGGTGGATGAGGCGCCGCGCTTGCACGATATCGAGCGCCTGACGAAGCGCGATCTGCCGCGCCGTACCGTTGCCGGATTCGAACCCGAGCGTCCGCTGCCCCAGGCCGGCTCCGGCGGCGCGCGGAAGCGGAGCGATTCCCGCCCCGCGGCCAATCGCGGGCCGAGCCATCCTCCGGCGCGCGCGGGGAGCCGCGTTCCAGGAGGAGGAGCCCGGCACGACGGGGGCGGGCGCTCCGGCGCCGGCCGCCGCCAAGGGGAAAAGAGCGGGGAAAGGCGCGCAAACCGGACCACCGGCTAACGCCCGTTTCCGTACGCTGAGGCAATTCCACAGTCCAGGCGGGCGCGGATGGCGCCCGCGGAGTTGCCATGGCGGAGTTCGACGAGTCTGCGAACCGACTCACGCTGAAGGTGGTCTACTACGGGCCGGCGCTGAGCGGAAAGACGACGAACCTCCTGCAGTTGCATGACCGGCTGGCCCCGCCGGTGAAAGGGGACGTGATGAGCCTCGATACGCGAGGCGATCGCACGCTCTTTTTCGATCTTCTGCCGATCGGGGCCCGTTTGCCGGACGGCGTGCTGCTGCGGGTGAAGGTATATACCGTCCCGGGTCAGGTCGCCCACGATGGGACGCGCAAGGCTGTCCTGTCGCGGGCCGATGGCGTCGCGTTCATCGCCGACTCGCAGCGTGGCCAAAGCATCAACAACGGCGAATCATTCGAAAATCTCGCAGCGAACTGCGCGCGCGTCGGAATCGATTTCGACACCCTGCCGCTGGTCGTGCAGTACAACAAGCGGGATTTGCCGAACATCCTCACCGAAGCGGAAATCCGGGCGCGCTGGCATGCCGCCGCATGGCCCCTGCTGTTCGCCTCGGCGCTTGGCGGGCAAGGCGTGTCGGAGACCTTTGCGGCGTTGCTGCGGGCGGTGTTCCGACGCGTCCACGGCGAATCCGGACGGTTCGAGCGCTACGCTCCCGACAGCGGGGATGTGCTGGGGGCCCTGGGGCTGGCATGAAGGAAATCCGCCCGTCGCCGGACACTTCGACGCCGGCCGTCGCCGCGCCCGGGTTGCGGTTCGATCGGGATCGGAGCCTGCGGGAGCTTCTCGAGGACCTGCCGATGCCGGAGATCGGTGCCGCGATCGAGCGCTTTTGCGGTCCCTACGTCCTGGTCGATGCCGCGGGCGAGATTCACACCCGGCGGGGAGTGATCGCGGGCGGGCATACCGAGATGCCGATCCGCTGGCAGGCCGAGCCGATCGGGTTCCTGCGTGCCTCGGTTTCGGTCGATCCCGCCGCCGTGCGGGGCGCCGGCGACCTGCTGGAGGCGATCATCGCGTCGGCGGCGCGCTATGCCATGGCGCGGGACCTCCATAGCGAGGCCATCGCCGCCGATTACGATGCCCTTGAGCGCAAACACGCGCAACTCGCCGCGTCCGAGGCCCGATATCGCGACCTGGCCGCCGGCCTGGAGCGGCGTGTTGCGGACCAGGTGAAGGCGCTCGACCACGGTTACCGGCAGGTCTACCGCGCCGAGAAGCTGGCATCGGTCGGCCGACTCGCCGCCGGCGTCGCCCATGAGATCAACAACCCGATCGGCTTCGTGCGCAGCAACCTTGCCACCGCGCGCGGATACGTCGAGAAGTTCCGATTGCTGGGCGCGGCGTTGCGGGAAGGACAAACCGCAGAAGCCGAGCGCCGATGGCGTGAATCCGACCTCGACTACGTCCTGGAAGACTTCTCCGCGTTGATCGAGGAGAGCATCGCCGGCGCCGACCGGATTGCGGCCATCGTCGGCCACCTGCGGCGCGCGGCCAATATCGACCAAGCAGAGGAAGCGCTTGCTGACGTCAACGAGCTTGTCCGGGCAGCCGTGGCGCTCGCGTCGCAGGGCGCCGCGTCGCATCCGCGACTCGCGCTTCAGCTCGGGAGCATCGCGCCGATCCGCTGCCGGCCGGCGCAGATCAGCGAACTGATCCGGAATCTGTTGTCCAACTCGATTTCCGCGACGCACTCGGGCGGGGAGATCACTGTGCGCACCGCAATGGCGGATTCATGCCTTCTTCTGGACGTGACCGACACCGGCGAGGGGGTCGCCCCCGAGATGCTGCCCCGGGTATTCGATCCGTTCTTCACCACCCGTGCCGTCGGCCAGGGCACCGGCCTTGGGCTGACCGTATGCCGGGACATCGTCGAGGCACACAAGGGAACGATCGATCTCGCCAGCGAACCTGGGCGGGGCACGACCGTGACCGTGCGCATCCCGGCGGGCTGCTAGCCGGAATCCTTCCATCATGTCGAATCTCGCCGCATTGTTCACCGGGGCCGACGGCGCCGGACTCGCCCCCGAGGCGGCAACACCGCCATCCCGCTACCGGCTCCTGATCGTCGATGACGAACCCAACGTGCTGCGGGCGCTGGAGCGCGCCTTCCGCCAGGAAAATTACGACATCGTCACGGCGCCGAACGGCGTCGACGGCTTGCGCATTCTCGGGCAGCAGGAAGCCCAGGTGGTCATCTCCGATTACATGATGCCCCGGATGAACGGCGCCGACTTCCTGCGGGAAGTGAAGGCGGCGTATCCGGACACGGTCCGGATCATGCTTACCGGCCATGCCGACAGCGGCGCGGTGATGGGGGCGGTAAGGGATGGCGCGGTCTACAAATTCATTCTCAAGCCCTGGAACGATGACGATCTGCGGCTCAGCGTCGCGCTCGCGATCGAACAATATGAACTGTCGCGGAAGAACCGCGCGCTGCAGCAGGAAAATCGCGACAAGGAACGGGAAATTTCCGCCCTGGCGCGGATGGCGGTCAACAACCGCAGCCAGCTCGCGCTGTTGCTCAACAAGAAGGCGCTGCTGACCGCGCCGCAGGTGCAGGAACTGCACCGCCTCCAGCAGCAGCGCAAGGAGCCCATGATCAAGCTCATCGTCGAGCGGGGATGGGTCGAGGAACGCCGCATCTTCGAGATCCTCCGCAAGGACATGCTGGCGGAGGAGGTCGCATTGCCGGAGTTCTCGATCGATCCGGCGGTTGCGGCGCTCGTTCCCCACGCGTTTTGCAGCCGCGAGTGGGTACTGCCGGTTCGCCTGACCGGGCGCAGGCTCCTGCTCGCGATGGCCGATCCGCTCGACGCGGGTCTGCTCTCGGACGTACGGTTCGTCACCGGTCTCGAGATCATGCCGGTTCTCGCGGAGGTCGGGGCGATCAAGGCGAAGATTGCCGAAGTGTATGGCGGCAACGACACCACGGATCTGCGGGAACTCACCTCGGTCGTCGACGTCGCCGATCCCTACGAGGGAATCGAGATCGTCATCGAAGACGACGACGATGTCGCGCTCGAGGAACTATTGCGCCAGACGGAGGAGCCGCCATCGATCCGCCTCGCGAACTCGATCGTGCTCGAGGCGATCCGTCTCAAGGCAAGCGACATCCACATCCAGCCGCGGACCAAGAACGTTGTCGTGCGCTACCGGATCGACGGCGTGCTGATCGACAAGTTCCAGATTCCCGGCGGCATCCACCAATCGCTGGTGTCGCGCATCAAGGTCATGGCGGAACTCGACATCAGCGAACGGCGGCGCCCTCAGGACGGCCGCATCACCGTCAAGACGCCGACCCGCATCGTCGACCTGCGCATTTCGACGCTGCCGACGATCAACGGCGAAAAGGTGGTCATGCGCATCCTCGACCGAAACTCGGCGGCGTTGTCGCTCGAACAACTGGGCTTCGCCGATCGCGATCTGCCGCGGATCCAGCGGATCGCGGACAAGCCCCAGGGCATCATCCTGGCGACCGGGCCGACGGGAAGCGGCAAGACGACCACGCTGTACAGCCTGTTGCAGCACAGCGCAACGCCCGGCAAGAACTACATCACCCTGGAGGATCCGGTCGAGTACTACATGGATCAGGCCGGGCAGGTGCTGATCCGGGAGCGGATCGGCCTCACGTTCCCGGTCGCGTTGCGTGCGATCCTGCGCCAGGATCCGGACGTGATTCTTCTCGGGGAGATCCGCGACGCGGAAACCGCCGAGGTCGCATTTCATGCCGCATCGACGGGCCATGTCGTGTTCTCCACGCTGCACACCAACTCGGCGGCGGCGACCGTTTCGCGCCTTCTCGACCTGGGCATGAAGCGGGAGATCATCGCCACCACGCTCGAGGGGATCATCGCGCAGCGGCTGGCGCGAAAGGTTTGCGCGCATTGCGGGGAGGATCACGCGCCGGACCGCGGGCTGCTGGCGCAACTGGGCCCGCGTTTTGTCCAGGAGGTGTCGTCGGTTCGCCGCGGGCGCGGTTGCGGACGATGTCACGGCACGGGCTATCTCGGCCGTGTCGGTCTTTACGAGGTGCTATCCCCCGACGACACGCTGCGCCAGCAGATCGCCGCCGGCGTGAGCGTTCTCGAAATGGCGCACAGCGCCCGCGAGCGCGGCTTCGCCCCCCTGATCGACGACGCCCTCGAGAAGATCAAGGCGGGAATGACCAATCCCGAAGAAATCTTCCGGGTGCTCGGTCCGCAGAACTGATGGCGAACGCCCGGCCGCACGCGGACCGGATTCCGCATGCGGTGGCCTTGGCGCCGCGCTCGCGTTCATTGGTTCATTTCGCCATGGGGGAAAGTCCTCAGGAATGAAGCGGATCGATCCGGATCTGCAGTCGGATCGGCTGCCCGGTCCGGATTTCGAATTGCCGGATCCGCCGAATCAACGGCTCCGTCAATACGTGTCCGGCAACGAGCAGCAGCACGCCTTGCGGCGACAGGAAGTCCGCCGCCAGAACCATTCCCGGCGCCAGCTCGCCGGTTGCCATCGGTACCGCCGCTCCCGAAGCCGGTGCCTGGCGATGTTCCGACAGCCGGATCTGCAGGAAGACGTCCACCACTTCGGGATCGAACTGGGTTCCGCGCCCCTGCCGCAGCAGGATCTGCGCCTCCTCCTCGTTGGGCATCGCGCCGCCCAGATGCCCGTCCTGCAGTTCGTCGAAGGCA
Organism: Pseudomonadota bacterium; assembly: GCA_021838715.1. Lineage (GTDB taxonomy): Bacteria > Pseudomonadota > Gammaproteobacteria > Burkholderiales > Burkholderiaceae_F > GJ-E10. The sequence goes on from JAKCCX010000002.1 coordinate 11,391, forward strand.
TCGGCGACGGCGAGAATGCGCGCGCTCCGGCTGATCTCGATCCCGGCCTTCCGGTCGGGGTAGCCCAGGCCGTCGTAGCGCTCATGGTGTTCGTGGATGATCGCCGCGACCCCATGGAGATCGTCCAGCGGCATGAGCAATTGTTCGCCCAACACGGGATGCTGCTGGTATTGGGCGAGCTCCTCGGGTTCCATCCGCGCGACCGGCTTCGCCAGCATCGCGTCGGGCAGGCCGATGTGCCCGATGTCATGCAGCAGCGCGGCGACGAAGAGATCCTGCTTCTCCGCCTCGTCCAGACCCATCGCCTGCGCGATCGACCGGGCCCCGGCGGCAACGCGGCGGCCGTGGCCTCCCAGCCGCCCGCCGCGCAACTCCAGGACGTTGGAGAACACCTTGATCGAGGTGAGAAAGCTGGATTTCAGCTTCCGGTTGGCTTGCGCCAGTTCCTGGGTGCGCTCCTGCACCCGCTCTTCGAGATGTTCGTTGAGCGCCCGCAACGCGAGGTTCTGCTGTTGCGTGAGGGCCTCGAGCCGATCCTTGTCGCGTTGCAGCGCGACGCGTTCCAGACCTTGATGGACCGCCGCGCGCAGTTCCGATTCGTCCCAGGGCTTGTTGAAATAGCGGTGGATCCGCCCCCGGTTGACGGCGGCGACGGCCGCGCTCATGTCCGCATGCCCGGTGAGCAGGATGCGGATCGTATCGGGCCAGGCATCCTGGACCTGTTCGAGAAACAGCGCGCCGTCCATCCCGGGCATTCGCATGTCGGAAATCACCACGTCGATCGGCGTTTCGCGCAGCATGGCCAGCCCTTCTGCGCCGCTTCCCGCGGTGAGGATGCACAGGTCCGGCGTCCGGAGGGCGCGCCGCAGGGACGCGAGAATGTTGGGCTCGTCATCGACGCAGAGCACGGTCGGCGGGACCGGCGTCTGCACGGCGACGGCAAGGCCTTGCGGCGCGTCGGCGGAATCCGGGATCGGTACGGTCATGGCGGTTCCTTGTTCCTAAGCGGCCGGCGGTTCGGGCTGCCGTACCGGCAGGCGGACGAGAAAGCGCGTCCCTTTTCCGGGTTGGCTATGCACCGCGATGTCGCCGTGGTGTTTCCGCGCGATGCCGTAGGAAAGCGACAGCCCCAGCCCGGTTCCTTGCCCGATCGGCTTGGTCGTGAAGAACGGATCGAAAATGCGCGCGACGTTTTCGGGCGGGATGCCGCAGCCATCGTCGGCAACCTCGATCCGCACCTGGCCATCGGATTCGTCGTATGCGGTACGGATGGTGATGGTGCCGCGGCGCGTTCCATCCATCGCCTGCGCGGCATTGACGAGCAGGTTCATGATGATCTGGTTGATTTCCGAGGGCAGGCATTCCACGTCCGGAAGATCGCCGTATTCCCGGACGACGTCGGCCTTGTACTTGATCTCGTTGTTGACGATGTTGAGCGTCGATTCGATGCCGCGATGGATGTCCGCATGCTCCCACTCCTGGCGCGTGTCGACGCGCGAAAAGTCCTTGAGATCCTGCACGATCTTGCGCACCCGTTCGATCCCTTCCCGCGACTCCGCCATCAGGGTGGGAATGTCTTCCTTGAGGAAGTCGAGTTCGATCTCCTCGCGCAGTTGCTGCAGTTGCATTCGGACCATGGGGTCGGCCACCAGCGCTTCCGCGCGTTCGTAGGCATCCAGCATGCGGAAGAGTTGCATGACGTACTTCTCGAGACTGCCGAAGTTGCAGAACACATATCCGACCGGATTGTTGATTTCGTGCGCAACGCCCGCGGCAAGCTGGCCGATCGACGCCAGCTTCTCCGACTGCATCAGCATGTTGCGGGTCTGCGAGAGCTTCCGGTTCGCTTCCTTCAGTTCCTCGTTGGCGCGGATGAGATTGCGGATCTGATCGGCGTCGCGCCCGGCCCCGGCCGACGCAGGGGCGGGGGAATCATCGGAGTCCATGCCGTATCTCCCGGAACGCGGTTTCGACGCGCCGGAAAAGGCGCAGGGGCGCTTCGGCCGACAATTGCAGGCGATCCCACGATGCACGCTGCATGGGAGGGACCAGGTCGTCGCCGGCGGCATGGAGGTCGAGCGCATGGGCGATGCCGTCGGCGTTGTGAACGAGGTCGGCAAGCGAGGCCCGGCCGGGCCGATTGGACGTGGGCCCGGCGACGGCATCCGAATCCTCGTCCTCCCTGGACAGATGACCGGGGTTGTGGTGCCATGCGATCGCATCGATGACCGCTTCGGTGAAGTGCCAGTGCGCGGCGATCCAGGAGCCGACCTGGCAGTGATCGATCCCCAATGCCGCACGTTCGGCTTCGAGCCGGGGAAGGTCGCGATCCCGCGCGTCGCGCACGACGGCACTGTACTCCTGCGGGAAATGGGAGGCGAGGGCGAGCGAGCCCAGGTCGTGAATCAGCCCCGCGGTGAAGGCTTCGTGCATCGCATGGCCCGACTCCCGCGCAAGCTCCTGCGCGGCGATCGCGGTCGCCAGGGAGTGTTCCCAATATTTCGGAAAGTCGAAGATCGGGCAGCCGGGGCCGTGAAATCGCTGCGCCAGGGACTCCTGCATCACAATGGTTTCGACGGTGCGCAGTCCGATGAGGCGGATCGCGTCGCCGACCGTGGCGATCGATCCCGACATGCCGTAGAACGACGAGTTCGCAACCCGCAGGATCCGCGCCGTGATGGCCGGATCGATGTCGATCTTTCGCGCCAGATCGTCGAACCCGATGTCGTCGTCGCGGAATGCAGCCATCAACTCGTGCACTGCCGCGGGCAGCATCGGCAGCGCCTGGACGCGGTCGCGGATCCGCTCGGCATCGATGTGCGCCATCATGACGGGTGCTCCGTGCGATAGCGTCGCATCAGATGCATGAGCGGATGCACCCGGCCTTCGCGCAGCCAGACGCGGAACAGGATGTCGAGCCGGCGGAGTTCCGCCGATGGCGATGCGGGTGCCGTCGGGCCCGGCGGCACCGTTTCGTCCCGGTTGGCTCGGGGGTCGGTCATGAGTCGGCTCCTGCGGCAAGCGGCGCCGCAAACGGTTCGGAGGGGAACAGGATGAGCAGATGCTCCAGGGCGTTGTCCGCCGCCGGCAGCGTACGCCGGAATGCGAGGTACCGGCGACCCCCGATTTCGAGCCGGGTCGCCGTCGAATCCGGTTTGCGGAGGACTTCCGTGAGCGGGCCCGGCAACATCGCCGCCGGGCCGCCGATGACCGCCGGGATGGCGGAATCGAACTGTGCCGGATCCCCTTGTACGAATACGATCAAATCCTCGGCATCCACCCCGATGAGCACCGCGGGAAGGCTGTCGAGGATCCGGCGCACGCCGTTGGCGGCACGCGCCAGGACGTGCGCATGGTCGCTGTGGCGGGACACCGCCTCCTGCAGGCGTGCGTTCATCTGCTCGAGATCGGCCTTTGCCGCTTCGACTTCCCGCGCCAGGCGGCGGTTTTCGTCGGCCATTTCCTTTTTGCGGAATGCATCCGCGATCCGGTTGCGCAGCTTCTCATCATCCCAGGGCTTGGTCAGGAACTGGTAGATCGCGCCTTCGTTGACGGCATCGATGACCGACTGCAGATCGGTGAAGCCCGACAGCACCATGCGAACCGTGTCGGGCACCAGCTCTTTGGCGCGGCGCAGGAATTCGACCCCGGTCATGCCGGGCATGCGCTGGTCGGAGAGGATCACGTCGACATGCGTTTCGGCGAGCAGCTTGAGCCCTTCCGCGGCGCTGTGGGCGAGGAGGATCCGATAGCCTTCCCGGCGGAGGAGGCGCCGCAGCGAGGAAAGGATGTTGTCCTCGTCGTCGACCAGCAGCAGGGTCCGCTGTGCTCCGGCGCCGCGCAGGAACTGCGCCGGCAGCCGTCGGTCCTCGCGCAGCATGGCCGCGATCTCGTCCGCGCCCACCGCTTTGCTGAAATAGTGCCCCTGGACGAGATCGCACCCGTTGGTCGACAGGGTCTGGAGCTGATCCTCGGTTTCCACCCCTTCGGCGAGCACGCGAAGCTGGAGGCTGTGCGACATGGCGATGATGGCGCGGGTGACCGAGGCGGTTTCGGGCGACACCAGCACGTCGGGGATGAGCGAGCGGTCGACCTTTACGACGTCGACGGGCAGCCGGTGAAGCCGGCTGAGGCTTGCGTGGCCGGTGCCGAAATCGTCGAGCGCGATTTCGAACCCGATCGCCTTTAGGTCGCGCAGGACCGCGGCCGCTTGCTGGGCATCGTCCAGGAGCGCCGTTTCGGGCACTTCCAGCCCCAGCCAGGACGGATCGCAGTGGCAGTCGAGCACGACCCGCTGCACCCAGGCCGAAAAGTTCGGCTGCTGGAGATGGCCCGGCGACAGGTTGATCGTGATCCGCGGCGCGTGCAGGCCGGCGGCGCGCCACGCGAGCGCCTGCCGACAGGCTTCCCGGAGTACCCAGCCGCTCACGGCGAGGATCATGTCGCCGCGTTCCGACAGGGGAATGAACTCGGCGGGCGGAATTTCGCCCAGCGCAGGGGAGCGCCAGCGCAGCAGGGCCTCGACGGATGCGATTTCCCCGTTCGTCAGGTTCATGACCGGCTGGTACGCAAGCGAGAGCTCGCCGGCGGTGATCGCTCCGGGCAGCGCGGACTCGATCCGCAGGGAGCGGATGACGTCCGGGTCGGCCTCGCCCGCGAAGGCAATGGCTCCGGGGGACGCGCCCGACGCTGCCGACTGGGCGCGATCGATGAGGTTGGCAGGATCGTCGGCATCGCCGGGAAACCCGGCGATGCCGATCGCGCATTGCGGAAATCGTTCCGATGCACCGATCCGCGCCGGGCGGTTGACGGCGGCCCGCAACCGGCGCGCCCGGGCGACCAGCGTTTCCGATGTCTGGTGTTGACCGGAGTCGGGGAGCACGGCGAATCCGGCTTCGCCGATGCGCGCGAGGAGATCGCCGGGGCCGCACTGCGCACCCAGCCGGGATGCGATCGTCATGGCGAGACTGTTCGACGCGCCCGATTCGGCCGCGGTCCCCAGCTCCTCGATCGTCGGCACATGGATGGCGATCAGCGCGAGCGGAATCGTGCCCGATGCGGGGGCCCCGCCCCGGTTTCGGAGCGCCGCGGCTTCCAGTTCGACTTCCTCGCGCAGCGATGCGCGATTGGGCAGCCCGGTGACTTCGTCGCGATCGGTGAGTTCCTTGATGCGCCGCTCCGCCTCGACGTGCACGGTGATGTCCTGGAGCAGGCCGACGCCATGGAGATCGCCGCCGTCGAAGCGTTCGAGAATGCCACGATGGCGGACGACCATGGTCCTGCCGTCGCCGTGGACGACGCGGTGGCGGAATTCGAAGGGTTGTCCGGGCGTCGCCATCCGCCAGAACGCCGCCACGTACGCTTGATCGGATGCGGGGATCCAGGGGCAGGCCTCGAGCGGGACGCAACTGGGGTCGGGCGGCCCGCCGAGCAGCGTGCTGAGCGCCGGCGATGCCGTGAGCGTACCGGCGGGAAACGACACCTCGAACAGGCCGATTCCCCCCAGGGACTCCAGCCAGGTCAGCTCGCGGGTGTTATCCGCCTTGTTTTCCGTCCGGTGGCGCGCGAGCCGCTCGGGGTCGGAGAGATCGCGCATCGTGGCCGGCTCCGTCGCCGCATCGGCGGAAGGACGGTTCGAGCAAGGCTGCATGACGGATCTGCCGGTTCGATGCGCTCGCGACCCCAACGGGCCATGGTCCGGAACGGAACGTGTGGACCGCATCGTGTTGCCGCGGTCCGCACGGCTCCCGCAGACTATGGGACGGGATCGCCGCCGCCGATCGACAAATAAGATGCGGCGAACGCCGGATACTCGCCGGATCCCGACGCTCCTCCCCGCCGCGGCTTCGCGATCCGGTTCAGGGGGATGCCGGGTCGGCCCGCCCGGCGCCGAAACTCCGGGCGAGCGCCGCTCCCGTCGGACTGGACTGCGCGGCGATCGAACGCGGCGGCCCGCAGGCCACGATGCGGCCTCCGGCGTCGCCGCCTTCCGGCCCGAGGTCGATGATCCAGTCGGCGTGGGCGATCAGATCCAGATTGTGTTCGACCACGATCACGCTGTTGCCGGCGTCGACCAGCCGATGCAGCGCCTGCAGCAGCATGCGCACGTCGGCCATCGCCAGGCCGACGGTGGGTTCGTCGAGCACGTACAGCGTGTGGGACTGCGCGGCGGATCGCGCCTTGCGGTTCGACGCGCCGATCTCGCCGCGCGCCTTGGCGAGTTCGGTGACGAGCTTGATCCGCTGCGCTTCGCCCCCGGACAGGGTGGGCGAGGGCTGGCCGAGCGTCAGGTATCCCAACCCGACCTGCTGCAACAGGCGCAGGGGATGGGCGATCCGGGGCGTTGCGGCAAAGAACTCCACCGCCTCGTCGACCTCCATCGACAGAACGTCGCCCACGCTCCTGCCGCGCCACAGCACCTCCAGCGTAGCCGGTTCGAAGCGCTTGCCGCCGCAGCGTTCGCACAGAACCTTGACGTCCGGCAGGAAGCTCATCTCGATCGTGCGCACGCCCTGACCTTCGCATTCGGGGCAGCGCCCGCCCGTCGTGTTGAAGGAAAACCGGCTCGCGGTGAAACCGCGCATGCGTGCTTCGGTGGTGTCGGCGAAGCGCTTGCGGATCTCGTCCCAGATGCCGACGTAGGTCGCCGCGCAGGAGCGGGGCGTCTTGCCGATCGGGGTCTGGTCGACTTCGAGGACGCGGGCGATGTGTTCGCGTCCGTCGATCGCGGTGCACCCGTGCACCGGTGCGCCCTCCCGCCGCAGGTTCGCCAGCAGCACGTCCCGCGCCAGCGTCGATTTCCCGCTTCCCGACACGCCCGTCACGACCACCAGGCGCCCCAGGGGAAGGTCGACATCCAGGCTCTTCAGGTTGTGCAGATGGGCGCCGCGCACGCGCAGCCGCATGGTGTCGGCGTCGACCGCCCGCACCGCATCCGGCGGCCGCATCGCACCCGGCCGCAGATGCGCGCCGGTGACCGACTCGGGACATGCGATCAGATCCTCGACGCGTCCTTGCGCGACGATCCGTCCGCCGCGTGAGCCGGCGCCCGGTCCGATGTCGATGCAATGCTCGGCGGCGCGGATCGTCTCCTCGTCGTGTTCGACCACCACCAGCGTATTGCCGCGCGACTCGAGCTTGCGCAGTGCGCGCAGCAGGATGTCGTTGTCGCGGGCGTGGAGGCCGATCGTGGGTTCGTCGAGCACGTAGCAGACGCCCTGCAAATTGGAGCCCAGTTGCGCGGCGAGGCGGATGCGTTGCGACTCGCCGCCCGAAAGCGTGGGCGCCGCCCGGTCCAGGGCCAGATATCCCAGGCCGACCTCGAGCAGGAAGTCGAGCCGCGATTGCACCTCGGCGATCGCGTCCCGGGCGATCTCGGCGGCGCGGCCGTCGAGAACGAGCCCGCCGATCCATGTCCGCGCCTGCTCCACGGTCATCGCGCCGACGTCGGCGATCGATCGTTCGTCGAAGCGCACTGCGAGCGAAGTGGGATTGAGCCGCTTGCCATGGCAGGCCGGGCAGGGCGTCTCCTCGCCTTCGTACCACTCGTTCCACCAGACCTCTTCGCTGGTGTGCGCGGCGTCGAAGCCGGAGAGTTGCAGACCGGTGCCGAAACAGTGCTCGCACCAGCCGTGCTTGGAGTTGTAGGAGAACATTCGCGGATCGGGTTCGGAAAACGACTTGCCGCAACCCGAACACGCGCGCTTGGTCGAGAACGTGCGGTGCTCCAGGGCCGCGTCCTGCGCGGCGCCGCCGGCGATGGCCTCGCGCAGCGCGGACATCGGCCAGCAGATTTCCAGCGCGCCGTTGCCGTGCTCCAGCGCGTCCTGCAGCAGGGCGCGCAGATCCGCATCGCGCTCCGGTTCGACCAGGATGGTGCCGACCGGCAGGTCGATCGAATGCTCGCGAAACCGGTCGGGCCGCTCCCAGGGACGCGTCGGAACGAAGCGCCCGTCGAGGCGAAGATGGGTATGGCCCTTGCGCGCGGCCCATTGCGCAAGTTCGGTGTAGACCCCTTTGCGGTGGACGATCAGCGGGGCGAGCACGCCGATCTCGCGGCCGTGCCATTCCCGGGCGATCGTCGCGGCGATCGCATCGAAGGTCTGCGGTGCCACCGGCAGATTGCACTCGGGGCAATACTGGGTGCCGAGCTTGACGTAGAGCAGGCGCAGAAAATGGTGCAGTTCGGTCTGCGTCGCGACCGTGCTCTTGCGCCCCCCGCGGCTGACGCGCTGCTCGATCGACACCGTGGGAGCGATGCCGTGGATCGCGTCGACGTCGGGGCGCGCCGCCGGTTGGACCATCGAGCGCGCGTATGCGTTGAGCGATTCGAGGTAGCGCCGCTGTCCTTCCTGGAACAGGATGTCGAAGGCGAGCGTGGACTTGCCGCTGCCGGAGACGCCGGTGATGACGGTGAACGTGTCGCGGGGGATGGCGACGGTGGCATCGCGGAGATTGTGCTCGCGGGCGCCGACGATCTCGATCGCCTCCCCTCCGGCGTACGAAGTCCCGGCATCGGTACGCTGCACCCCCTCTCCCGCGTACGAAATCCCGGCAGCGGTACGCTCCACCCCCTCTCCGGCGTACGAAATCGCGGCAGCGGTACGCACCACCCCCTCTCCCGCCTGCGGGAGAGGGCGGGGGTGAGGGTCGGCCCATTGCCGCATCGCCGCTTCGTACTCCCGCAGCGCGCGCCCGGTATGGGAAGTCGGATGTGCTGCGACGTCCTCTGGCGTTCCGGCCGCAACGATCTGCCCGCCCGCATCCCCGCCCTCGGGGCCGAGATCGATGATCCAGTCCGATGCGCGGATGACGTCGAGGTTGTGCTCGATCACGATCAGCGAATGCCCGGCCGCCAGCAGCTTGCGCAGGGCGCGCATCAGGCGCGCGATGTCTTCGAAGTGCAGACCGGTGGTGGGTTCGTCGAAAAGCAGCAGTGCACCTTTGGCGGTGCCGCGCTGGCGTTCGGGGCTGCTCCTGGCGGTCTCGGCGAGGAAACCGGCGATCTTCAGGCGTTGCGCTTCGCCGCCCGAGAGCGTCGGCACGGGCTGGCCGAGGCGCAGATAGTCCAGGCCGACGTCGGCGAGCGGGGCGAGCGCCCGCAGCACGTCGCGGTCCTGCGCAAACAGGTCCACCGCTTCGGCGACGGTGCAGGCAAGGACGTCGGCGATCGAAAGCGCGCGGCCGCCGCGTTCGATCTGCACCGCGAGGACTTCGGCGCGGAAGCGCTTGCCGTCGCAGTCCGGGCAGCGCAGATAGACGTCGGAGAGGAACTGCATCTCGACGTGTTCGAATCCGTTGCCGCCGCAGGTGGGGCAGCGGCCGTCGCCGGAGTTGAAGCTGAAGGTCCCCGCCGTGTATTTGCGTTCCTGGGCCAGCGGCGCCCGGGCGAAGATCTTGCGGATCGCATCGAAGGCGCCGACGAAGCTGGCGGGGTTGGACCGGGTGGTCTTGCCGATCGGCGACTGGTCGACGAGGGCGACGTCGGCGAGTTGCCCGGCACCGAGGCAGCGGTCGTGCGCGCCGATCGCCGTCGCGGCCTTTCCCAGGGCGCGGCAGAGCGCGGGGTACAGCACGTCCTGGATCAGGGTCGATTTGCCCGATCCCGATACGCCGGTCACCGTCACGAGGCGGTGCAGCGGGAAGGCGATGGTGAGCGATTGAAGATTGTGTTCCCGGGCGCCGATGATTTCGATGCAGGGATCGTCGGTGCAGCGGGAGGGGTTCCCCCGCTCCCGTGCAGGCGGGAGCGGGTGGGGGTGCGGATCGGGAGTGTGACGCGGCGCCTCCACCCGCTTTCGTCCCCCGAGATACAGCCCGGTGGCGGTATCCGCGCGGCGCAGTTCGTCGGGCGTGCCCTCGAACACGATCTGCCCGCCGCGATCCCCCGGTCCGGGGCCCATGTCCAGGATGCGATCGGCGGCAAGCATGATCTGCGGATCGTGCTCCACCACCACGAGCGTGTTGCCGCTGTCGCGCAGCCGCTCCATGACGCCGACCACCCGTTGCATGTCGCGCGGGTGCAGGCCGATCGAGGGTTCGTCCAGCACGAACAGGGTGTTGACGAGCGAGGTGCCGAGCGCCGTCGTCAGGTTGATCCGCTGCACCTCGCCGCCCGAGAGCGTGCGGCTCTGGCGATCGAGGGTGAGGTAGCCGAGCCCGACTTCGCGGAGAAACCGCAGGCGGGATCGCACCTCGTCGAGGATCATTTGGGTCGCAAGGGCTTCGGCGCCCTGCGGGAGCGGACGCAGGCGATCGAACAGGCCGAACAGCCGGTCGATCGGCAGCAGCATCAGATCGTGGATCGTGTAGGCGTGGCCGTCGCCCGGCTCGATCGTCCACAGCAGGGCATCGGGCTTGAGCCGCGTGCCGCCGCAGGCCGGGCAGGTCGTGTACGAGCGGTAGCGCGACAGGAGCACGCGGATGTGCATCTTGTACGCCCGCGATTCCAGCCATTCGAAGAACCGGTCGACGCCGTACCACTGCGTCTTCCATTTCCCCGTCCAGGCGGCGTCGCCCCCGAGCACCCAGTGCCGCGCGGCTTCCGGCAACTCGTCCCATGGCGTGTCGAGATCCACGCCGGCCTCGCGGGCGGGCTTCTGGCCGGCGTACTGCTCCATGTCCTGCTGGCATTCGGCGAAGCTCTTGGTCTGCCAGGGTTTGATCGCGCCTTCGCGCAACGTCTTGCGGCCATCCGGAATGACGAGCGCGTGATCGACGCCGATCACCCGGCCGAAACCGCGGCAGGTATCGCAGGCGCCGACCGGGGAGTTGAAGGAAAAGCTCGCCGGCGTCGGCTCCTGGTACGCGATGTCGCAATGTGCGCAGTGGAGGCCCGCCGAATAGCGCGCCCAGGGCGCGTCGTCGGCATCCTCCGCCGCCGCGGTGCTGTCGGCGATCCACGCGTCGACGCGCCCGCCGCCGAGTCGCTGCGCGGTTTCCGCGGCCTCCCGCAGGCGGTCGCCGTCGAGGGCGTCCCAGCGCAGGCGGTCGCAGACCACTGAAAGCGTTTGCGCGTCGCCGTCCCGGCGGCTGCGATGCACGCGCGTGTAGCCTTGCGCCGCAAGGTGCTCGCGAATCTCGTCCTCGGTGAAGTTGGCGGGCACGCGGACGGGAAAGGTGAGCACGAGGCGCCTCGCCTCCGGCACGCCGGATTCCCGCGGCGCGGCACCGCCGGCCCGCGCGATCAGGTCCGCGGCGATCGTTGCCGGGGTGTCGCGCCGGACCGGGCGGCCGCAGCCGCGGCAATGCAGATGGCTCGCGCGCGCATAGAGCAGCTTCAGGTGATCGTTGAGCTCCGTCATCGTGCCGGCGGTGCTGCGCGAGCTGCGGACCGGATTGGTCTGGTCGATTGCGATCGCCGGCGGCACCCCTTCGATGCGGTCGACCGCCGGGCGATCCATGCGATCGAGAAATTGGCGCGCATACGGCGAGAAGGTCTCGACGTAGCGCCGCTGCCCTTCGGCGTAGAGCGTGTCGAAGACGAGGGAGCTCTTCCCGGAGCCGGAGACGCCTGTCACCACGATCAGGTTCCCGGTGGGAAGATCGAGATCGAGGTTGCGCAGGTTGTTCTGACGCGCGCCGCGGATGCGGATCCAGCGCTGTCGCTCCGGCGGCGGACTCATGCTGCGAGAAACGCCTCCGCCAGCCGCACCCAGTACGCCGCCCCGATCGGCAGCAGATCGTCGTTGAAGTCGTAGGAGGCGTTGTGCAGGGTGCAGGGACCGATGCCATGCTCCGACGCGCGGTGGTCGCCGTCGCCGTTGCCCAGGAGGAGGTAGGCGCCGGGGCGCTCGCGCAGCAGGAAGGCGAAGTCCTCGGCACCCATGCTCGGTTCCACGCCGAAAAGCACCCGGTCCGGGCCGACCAGCTCCTCGGCGATCCGGGCGGCGAATCGCGCCTCTCCCGGGTGGTTGACGGTGGGAGGGTAGTTGCGGTCGAAGCGGACCCGCGCCCGCGCCTCGTGGGCCTGTGCGGTCGCTTCGGCGATGCGGTGCATTCCGGCTTCGATCCGATCGGTGACGACTTCGTCGAACGTCCGCAGGGTGCCGCAGATCGTCGCGACGTCGGGGATCACGTTGGTGGCGTCGCCGGCATGGATCATCGTGATCGAGAGTACCGCCGGATCGATCGGGCGCTTGACGCGGGTGATCAGCCCCTGCAGCCCTTGCGCGATCTGGACCGCCACGAAGACCGGATCGATGCCGAGTTCCGGCATCGCGCCGTGCGCGCCCCGGCCTTCGATGCGGATCTCGAATTCGCTGGTCGAGGCCATCGCGGGCCCGTCCGCAATGGCGAAGGTCCCGACCGGAAGGCCCGGCCAGTTGTGGATTGCGAACACCGCGTCGCAGGGGAAGCGGGCGAAGAGGCCATCGTCGATCATGCGCTTCGCGCCGCCGCCGGCCTCCTCGGCGGGCTGGAAGATCGCAACCACGGTGCCGGCGAAATTCCGGCTCCGCGAAAGGGATTGGGCCGCCCCCAGCAGCATCGCCGTATGCCCGTCATGGCCGCAGGCATGCATACGGCCGGGAAAAACGGAGCGGTGCGGGAACTGGTTGGCTTCCTGGATCGGCAGCGCGTCCATGTCGGCGCGCAGGCCGATCATGCGCCCCGGGCGGCTGCCGCGGACCACGCCGACGACGCCGGTGCCGCCGATGCCGCGATGGACTTCAACGCCCCATTGCGCCAGCAGATCCGCCACGAGATCGCTGGTGCGCTGTTCGGCAAATGCGAGTTCCGGATGCGCATGGATGTCGCGGCGGATCGCCTGCAACGGCGAAACGACGCTGGCGATGTCGTCAGGGAGGCGCATGACTCCCATTGTATGCCGCGCCTGCTGCGATGCCGGACCGGGATGTCCGACATCACGGCAGGGTCACGGTACGACGCGGTCGATCGTGATCGTCAGGCCCTTCGTGCCGACCGCCACCGGCTGGCTGGATCCTTCCAGATCGCCGGATGCCGGCATCGCATCGCCGCTGCGCGAAACGCGGGCTTCGATGACCACCGGCGAGAACTTCGACATCGTGAACGCCGGCACCATGGACATCGCGTCGTTGAGCGTGAAGGTCATCGGCAGGTCCTTGACCTGCTTGCGCAGCATTGCCAGGGGCACGCGCGGGCCGAAGGCGGCACGGGCATAGATGAACACCGTTTCGTCCGGCGAGGCCTTGGCGGCAAGACCCGAGGCGATTTCCACCTTGCCCTGGACTCCCGTCGCAGCCGCCGCCTGGGCGCTCATGCCCGACGCCGCATTCGCGGCGAGATCGGCCGGCAGCGTCTGGCCGGCCTGTTTGGCACGGTTGCGCGCCTCGTCGATGCTGCTGCGCAGGTTCTGCGCGAATTGCGGATCCTCGGGGGCGGCCTGCACCGCCCGCTCCCAGTAGACGATCGCGTCGGCATAGCGGCGATGTCCGAAGGCGTGGGTTCCGGCCAGGGCGAGACCCTTGACGTTGTGCGGGTCGATCTTGAGGGCGCGCGAGATGAGCTTCATCGGCATGCCGTCGAGATCCTGTCCCTGCGTCATCGCCAGCGCGTCGGCGAAGTCGACCAGGAGGTTCGGATCCTTCGGCGTGAGTGCGACCGCCTTGGCGTAGGCGTGCACCGCGTTCTGGAAGTTCTTGGCCGCGTCCGCGCCGTTGCTTTGCTCGCCGATGTACGCATAGACCCGACCGAGCATCGACCATCCGGCGGCGTCACCGGGATTCTTCTGCAGCGAGGCCTGCAGTTTGTCGATCATCTTCTGGATCTGGGCGGCGGTGACGGACGGATTCTGCGGTCCGCCCGGGCCGCCGTTCTGCGCCGTGGCTGCCGCCATCGTCGCACCGGGGGCCAGGGCGTCGGGTGTTCCCAGGCGGCTGTAGAGCACGATCGGGATGGCGAGGACCAGGACCCCCAGCGCGAGCGCGGTGGCGCGCGCGCGCCGGGGTCCGGCCGGCGCCGCGGCGTCCGGGCCGACTTCCTCAAGCAGGCGGCGCTCCAGTTCGATGCGGCTTTGCTGGAACTGCGCATCGGCCAAGGTGCCGGCGGCATGTTCGGCCTCGAGTTCGCGCAGTTGATCGCGGAACAGGGCGACCACGGCGCCGGCCTTCTTTTCTTCTCCGGGTTCGGCGTTGCGCAGCAGGGGCCAGAGCAGCAGACCGAGGGCCAGGACCAGCAGGACCCCGGCGGCAAACAGAAATCCGATCATGAGAGGTGGCTTTCTTCTCCAGCGCCTTGCTGGAGCAGGCGATGCGCGCGTTGCGCGTCTTCCGCGCTCAGGGTTGCGTCACTCGCCGCGGCAAGGGACTGGGTGGCGCGTCGTTTGAGCGTGAAGTACAGCGCGGCCAGGCCGCCTACCAGCAGCAGGCCGGGGCCGAACCATAGCAGGATGGTGTCGTCCTGGACCGGCGGGCGGTACAGGACGAAGTTGCCATAGCGCGCCACCAGATAGGACCGGATCTGGGCGTCCGTCTCGCCCTTGGCGAGCATCTCGCGGATTTCCTGGCGCAGATCCACCGCCAGCGGCGCTTCCGAGGCGGCCAGCGTCTGGTTCTGGCATTGCAGGCAGCGCAGCGTTGCCGCCAGCCGCATCATGTGGTGCTCGATCGCCGGGTTCTTGCCGAGTTCCGGCGCCTCCTTGGCGTACGCGGCGGGCAGCGCCGCCGGGCCGGCCAGCGTGGCGGCCACAGCGAGTCCGAGCGCGCAGCGGCGCGCGATGGGAAGAATCCAGCTTTTCATAGGGATCGGTTCCGCGCTCCCCCGGGTGGGCGGGAAGACGGTGCATTGCGGGTGACAAACATGGATCGGCGACGGGCCACTACGAATTCTGCAGCTTTCGAATCAGCGGCAACAGCGTATTCTGGACGATATCGGGCGTGAACGGTCCGATCTGCTTGAAGCGGACCACGCCCTGCTTGTCGATCAGGAACGTTTCGGGCACGGCGTAGACGCCATAGTTGATGCCGATGCGGCCGGATTGATCGAAGGCGATTTCCGCATACGGGTTGCCGTACTGCACCAGCCAGCCCAACCCGGCGGGCCGGGTGTCCTTGTAGTCGAGGCCGATGATCGGCACCCCGCTCGTGCGGGCGAAATCGACCAGCATCGGCTGCTCTTCCCGGCAGGCCACGCACCAGGACGCGAAGGCGTTGAGCATCCACACCTTGCCGAGCATGTCCTTGCGGTCGACCATCTGCTCCGGCGATGACAGCGATGCGACCCGGAAATCCGGCGCGGGTTTGTCGATGAGCGGGGACGGGATCTCGCGCGGATCCATCCACAGGCCCTTGAACAGGAATCCGACGATGGCGAAGAATACGACGAGCGGAAGCAGATAACGCAGGGAACGCATGATGTGGCAACCCGTTTACGCCTTGACCGTCGCACCCGACGGCGCCATGGACCGCTGATTCGCCAGCCGGTAGCGGCGATCGGAGAGCGAGAACACCCCACCCAGGGCCATCAGCACGCAGCCGCCCCAGATCCAGTCGACGAACGGCTTGTAATACACGCGGACCACCCAGGAGGTCGCGCCGGTCGGCGAGCCCAGCGACACATAAAGATCGCCGAGGAAGCCGCTGTGGATCGCCGCGTCGGTCATCGGTTCGCCGCGCTCCGAGAACTGGTGCTTCTCCGGGTACATGGTGCGCACCGGCGTGCCCGTCGCGGCGGTGCCGCGATAGATGTCGAAGACGCCGCGGGTGTACTCGTAGTTCGGTCCCATGCCCTTTTCCGTGCCGACGAATTTCGCGGTGTAGGGGCCGACGCGAACCGTTTCGCCGGCGGCCATGTTCACGTCCTTCTCGGTGGCATACCCCGACACCAGCGTCACGCCCACGACGAATACCGCCACACCCAGGTGGGCGATCAACATGCCGACGTAGCCGCGCGGCAGGGTGGACAGCTTGGTCAGCACGCTGCCGCCCTGCATCGGCCGGATCCGCGACCAGAGGTTGAGCACGCCGCTGCTGGCGATCCAGGCGGCCAGCAGGATGCCCAACGCCACCATGGGCGACCAGCGGCCCTCGACGAGGGGGACGAGGATGGCCAGTGCCACGCTGACGGCCGCCGCCCATTTCAGGCGCGAAGCCAGTTCCGGCAGTTCCGCCTTGCGCCACTTGGCGAGCGGCCCGACCCCCATCAGGAACAGCGCCGGCGCCATCAACGGCACGAACACGGTGTTGAAGTACGGGGGGCCGACGGAGATCTTGTCCATGTGCAGCGCGTCGAGCGCCAGCGGGTACAGGGTGCCGAGCAGCACGCAGGCCGTTGCCGCCAGGAAGAGCACGTTGTTGGTGAGCAGCATCGATTCGCGCGAAATCACCTCGAAGCGCTCGCCCAGGCCGATCTTCGGCGCGCGCCATGCGAAAAGGGCCAGCGAACTGCCGATCACGACCACCAGAAAGCCGAGGATGTAGACGCCGCGACGGGGGTCGGAGGCGAACGCATGCACCGAGGTGAGCACGCCCGAACGCACGAGGAAGGTGCCGATCAGCGACAGCGAGAACGCGAAGATCGCCAGCATGACCGTCCAGACCTTGAAGCCGCCGCGTTTTTCCGTCACCGCGAGTGAGTGCATCAGCGCGGTGCCGGCGAGCCAGGGCATGAACGACGCGTTCTCCACCGGATCCCAGAACCACCAGCCGCCCCAGCCCAGGGTGTAGTAGGACCAGGCGCTGCCGGCCATGATGCCGACGGTGAGGAAGGTCCAGGCCACCGTCGTCCAGGGCCGCGACCAGCGTGCCCAGGTCGAGTCGAGATTGCCGCCGAGCAGCGCGGCGATGGCGAACGAGAAGGCGACCGAAAACCCGACGTAGCCCATGTAGAGCACCGGCGGGTGGACCACCATGCCGGGATCCTGCAGCATCGGATTGAGGTCGTTGCCGTCGGTCACCGCGGGCAGGACGCGGAGGAAGGGGTTCGAGGTGAATAGGATGAACGCCAGGAAGCCCAGCGAAACCAGGCCCATCACGGCCAGGATGCGCGCGATCATCTCGCGCGGCAGATGCTTGCTGAAGATGCTCACGGCGAGCATCCAGAGCGACAGGATCTGCACCCAGAGCAGCATCGAACCTTCGTGGCCGCCCCAGAAGGCCGCGAATTTGTAGCGCAGCGGCAGCAGACGGCTGGAATCGGCCGCGACGTAGACCACCGAGAAGTCGTCGTGGAGAAAACTCCACACGAGACAGGCGCTGGCGATGCTCACGAGCAGGAACTGCGCGCGCGCCGCCGGCCGGGCCAGCGCCATCCAGCGCACGTTGCCCCGGGCCGCGCCGATCATCGGGATCGTGCCGAGGGCCAGCGCCACGGTCGCCGCGACCATGAGCGCGAAATTGCCGAGTTCCGGAATCATTGTGCCTTGCCTCCCGTGCTGGGTGATGCCGAAACCAGGGTGGAGGTCGATACCGGTCGCCCTTCCTTGGCGCGCCGGATCGCTTCCGCAGCCTCGGGCGGCATGTAGTTCTCGTCATGTTTGGCGAGCACCTGGGAGGCGCGGAAGGTGCCGTCGCTGGCGAGTTCGCCCTCCGCCACCACCCCCTTGCCTTCGCGGAACAGGTCCGGAAGGAGGCCGGTGTAGGTCACCGGCACCGACTTCGCCGTATCGGTGACGAGGAAGTGCGCGGTGGTGCCGTCGCGGTGCAGGCTGCCCTTGACGACCATGCCGCCGATGCGGAATGGTCGGTGGTGCGGCGCCTGGTCGGCCTCCACCTGCGATGGGGTATAGAAAAAGACCAGATTGCTGCGGAACGCGTTGAGGATCAACACGGCGGCAATCCCGCCCACCGCCAGGCCGGCGCCGACGATGGCCAATCGTTTGGTTCTTGGTTTCATCACTGCTTCGGTCGTGGTGCTGAAAAAAGGTTCCGGTGCGATGCAGCCACGGCGGTTTGGGAAATCCGCTCTCCGGGGGCCGGCGATAGTTGTGTATTGTCGCTCAAACTTCGAAAACGCGCGGGAGAGGGGCGTGGGGGAATTCGCACAAGAGGGGGCGGACCGGCCCTGGCTGGCCGGTTACCCCGCCGGCATCCCGGCGGAGATCGACCCGTCGCAGTTCGGGTCCTTGACCACGATGCTGGAGCGGTCTTTCCGGGACCATGCGGCCCGGAGCGCCTTTTCCTGCCTGGGAGCACGGCTGCGCTATGCCGATCTCGATCGGCATAGCGCAGCCGTGGCGGCCTGGCTCCAGGCGCAGGGGCTGCGCCCGGGCGACCGGGCCGCGGTGATGCTGCCCAATGTGCTGCAATACCCTGTGGTATTCATGGGTATCCTGCGGGCCGGGGGGGTCGTGGTCAATGTCAATCCCCTGTACACGCCCCCCGAACTGGTCTTCCAGTTGCGCGACAGCGGTACGGAGACGATCTTCGTCCTGGAGAACTTCGCGCAGACGGTCGCCGCAGCGTTGCCCGAGACCCCGCTGCGCCGCGTCGTCGTCTGCTCGATGGGGGAGATGTTTTCCGGTATCAAGGGGGTCGCGGTCGATTTCGTCGTCCGCCACGTGAAGCGGCTGGTGAAACCGTTTTCGCTGCCGGAATCCCGCGCCTTCCGGTATCGCGACATCGTGCGCGTCGGCTGCGGATTGCCCGGAAACCGGGTGGACTCCGCACCGGGCGACGTCGCCGTCCTCCAATATACCGGCGGTACGACGGGCGTGCCCAAGGGCGCGATGCTCACGCACCGCAACCTCGTTGCCAATGTGCTGCAGTCCGATGCCTGGTACCAGCCGGCGCTGCGCCGGATCCCGGCAGGCGAGGCGCCGGTGACGGTGACCGCGTTGCCGCTGTACCACATCTTCGCGCTGACCTCTTGTGCACTGCTCTCGATGCGCAACGGCGGCTCCTGCATCCTGATCCCGAATCCCCGCGACCTGGCGGCGATCGTCGCGGCCTTGCGCGCGGAGCGGTTCCACGTCATCCCGGCGGTCAACACCTTGTTCAACGCGCTGGCCCACGATGCGGCATTCGCCGGACTCGACTTCTCCTCCCTGGTGCTGTGCGTCGGCGGCGGCATGGCGGTGCAGCGGCCGGTGGCGGAGCGCTGGCTGGCGGTGACCGGACGGCCGATCTGCGAGGGCTACGGACTGTCCGAGGCCTCGCCGGTGGTGAGCTGCAATCCGACCGACACCGATGCCTACAACGGCTCGATCGGCCTGCCGCTGCCGTCGACCGAGATCGCGATTCTCGATGACGCCGGCGGGCGGCTGCCGATCGGCGCGGTGGGGGAGATCGCGGCACGCGGCCCGCAGGTCATGGCCGGCTACTGGAACCGGCCCGACGAAACCGCGAAGGTGCTGATGGCCGACGGGTTCCTGCGCACCGGCGACATCGGGACGATGGATGCGCAGGGATATACGCGGATCGTCGATCGCAAGAAGGACATGATCCTCGTCTCGGGCTTCAACGTTTATCCCAGCGAAGTCGAGGAGGTGGCGGCCGAACATCCGGGCGTGCTCGAGTGCGCGGCGGTCGGCGTGCCGGACGGACATTCGGGCGAGGCGGTCAAGCTCTTCGTCGTGCGCAAGGACCCCGCGCTGACCGAAGGGGCGCTGCAGGCGTTCTGTCGCGACCGCCTGGCCGGATACAAGCGGCCGAAGGCCATCGAGTTCCGGACGGAACTACCCAAGAGCAACGTCGGTAAGATCCTGCGGCGGGCGTTGCGGGACGCGGGCGGATGAAGACCGCCCCCGGTTGCGTGTGCGACCGGGCTTTGCCCCGGGCGGGGCCCGGGGCTTCGCCTGCGACGCATCCGGCAACCGCCACGAGAAGGAATCCATGGCCGACGACGACCTCCAGACGCGCAGCCTGCGCGCGGTCTGGCACCCCTGCACCCAGATGAAGCAGCACGAGCAGCTGCCGCTCGTCGCGCTCGCGCGCGGCGAGGGCGCCTGGCTCGTCGACACGCAAGGCCGGCGCCTGCTCGACGGCATCAGTTCCTGGTGGGTCAACCTGTTCGGACATGCCAACCCCCGCATCAACGCCGCGCTGCGCGAGCAGTTGGACACCCTCGAGCACGCCATGCTCGCCGGCTTCACCCACGGCCCGGTGGTGGCGCTTTCCGAACGGCTGTCGGCGCGGACCGGCGGCGTCCTCGGGCACTGCTTCTACGCATCGGATGGGGCGTCGGCGGTGGAGGTCGCGCTCAAGATGAGCCACCATGCCTGGCGCAACGCGGGGCGGCCGGAAAAGCGCGAGTTCGTCTGCGTGCGCGGGGACTATCACGGCGAAACCCTGGGTGCCCTGGGCGTGACCGACGTGCCGGTTTTCCGCGACGCCTACGGCAGCCTGCTCCAGGCCGCCCACGTCGTCGCCAGCCCGGACGCGCGGCAAGCCCATGCGCCCGTTCCGCCGGCGCTCGACGCCGCCGCCGACGCTGCCCGGCGCGCCCTCGCCGACGCCGAGCGCCTGTTCGCCGATCGCGCCGAGCGCATCGCCGCGATCGTCGTCGAGCCCCTGGTGCAGTGCGCCACCGGCATGGCCATGCATGACCCGTGCTATCTGCGCGAACTGCGCGCACTCTGCGACCGGTACGGCGTGCACCTCATCGCCGACGAGATCGCCGTCGGCTTCGGGCGGACGGGGACCTTCTTCGCCTGCGAGCAGGCCGGTGTGTGGCCGGACTTCCTCTGCCTGTCGAAGGGGATCAGCGGCGGCTATCTGCCGCTGTCCGTGGTGATGACGCGCGAGGAGATCTACCGGGAGTTCTATTCCGACGCGGCATCGAAGGCGTTCTTGCACTCGCACTCCTATACCGGCAACCCGCTCGCCTGTCGGGCGGCGCTCGCCACCCTCGATATTTTCGAGGAGGACGCGGTACTCGAGCGCAACCGCGAACGCGGCGCGGCCCTGGCGGCGCGGCTGCGACCCTTGCGGGATGATCCGCGCGTCGAGCACGTGCGAAGCCGCGGCATGATCCATGCCTTCGATGTCCGCCCCGAAGCGCTGGGAGCGGACGCGTCGTCCTTCGCCCGGCGTTTCTTTACCGCCGCGCTCGATCGTGGCGTGCTGCTGCGGCCGATCGGGCGCACCGTGTACTGGATGCCGCCCTATGTCCTGACCGATGCGGAGTGCGCGCATCTCGCCGAGGCCACGGCGGGCGCGCTGGATGACGCGCTGGATGGCGCGGCGTGAACGGACTCGAAGATCTGCGGGCGCGCCTGGCGGCCCTGGACCAGCGGCAGTTGCGCCGGACCCGTCGCATCGTGGAGGGCGCGTGGACGCCGGCGGCGCGACTGGCCGATCTCGATATGCCGCGCGGCGCCGGGCGCGAGGTGCTCGCTTTTTGCAGCAATGATTATCTTGGTCTGGCCTCGCACCCTGCCGTGGTCGAGGCGCTGGCCGCGGGCGCGCGGCGATGCGGCGCCGGCAGCGGCGCCTCGCCCTTGATCAGCGGCCATAACGCGGCGCACCACGACCTCGAGGCGCGGTTCGCCGCGACCCAGTCGGCGCACATTCCGGCGGCGCGCGCCCTGCATTTCGGCACCGGCTATCTGGCCAACCTCGCGGTGATCTCCGCGCTGGCCGATCGCGAGACCGAGGTCTTTTCCGAAGAACTCAATCATGCCTCGCTGATCGACGGCATCCGCCTCGCGTACGCGCGCCGCCGGGTCTATCCGCATGCGGACGCGGATGCGCTCGATGCGATGCTGCGGGCCAGCACGGCACGCCGCCGGGTGATCGTCACCGATGCGGTGTTTTCCATGGATGGCGACCTCGCGCCCTTGTCCGGGCTGCTGGCGCTGGCCGAGCGCCACGATGCCTGGCTGGTGATCGACGATGCGCACGGCTTCGGCGTGCTGGGGCCGGGCGGCCGCGGCTCCCTTGCGCATTTCGGCCTGCACTCGGATCGCATCGTGTATATGGCGACGCTGGGCAAGGCAATGGGCGTGGGGGGCGCCCTCGTGTGCGCGCACGACGATGTGATCGAGTGGCTGATCCAGCGGGCGCGGCCCTATATTTATTCGACCGCGGCGCCGCCCGCGCTCGCGGCAGCGGTGGCGGCGGCGTTCGACATCGCGCTGGGCGCGGAAGGAGAGGCGCTGCGCGCTGCGCTGCGCGCCCACGTCGCCCGACTGCGGGCGGCGTTCGGCGCCGCAACCGCCGGCTACACGGTCGGAGCCGCTGCCCCGCCGGGCGGGGGGTGGCGGTTGCTGTCGTCGCCGACGCCGATCCAGCCCATCGTGGTCGGCGGCAACGAAGCGGCGCTGGCGCTTGCCGCGGCCCTGCTGGACCGCGGCATCTGGGTGCCGGCGATCCGTCCGCCCACGGTGCCGGAAGGTACGGCGCGCCTGCGCGTGACGCTGTCGGCGGCGCATACCGCGGAGCAGGTCGAGCGATTGGCGACCGTCCTGCAGGACTTGGCGGCAAGGCCGGGGTGAAAACATGGATGCGTGGTTCGTGACCGGTACCGACACCGGCGTCGGCAAGACCCTGATCGCGGCGGCCTTGGTTCATGCCCTGGTTCGTCGCGGGCGGCGGGCCGTCGGTATGAAGCCGGTTGCGGCCGGCGCCGAATGGCGGGACGGCGCGCTGCGCAACGAGGACGTGGAAACGCTGATCGCCGCGGCCAATGTCGCCGCCCCCCGCGAGGCGGTGTGTCCGGTGCTGCTTCCGCAGGCGGTGGCGCCGCATATCGCCGCGGAATCGGCGGGGGTCGGGATCGCCCGGCAGGTCATCGAAGCCGCGTTCGCCACGCTGCGGGCGCAGTCCGATGCGGTCGTGGTCGAGGGGGTCGGCGGGTTCCGCGTGCCGCTCGCCGCCGATTTCGATACCGCCGACCTTGCCCGCTGCCTGGACCTGCCCGTCGTGCTGGTGGTCGGCCTGCGGCTCGGCTGCCTGAATCACGCCCTGCTCAGCGCCGAGGCGATTGCGGCGCGCGGCCTGCGCCTGCAGGCCTGGGTGGCCAATCGGATCGATCCGGCGATGGCGGAGGCGGAGCGGAACCTCGCGACCTTGCGCCGCCTGCTGCCGGCGCCGTGCATGGGGGTCGTCCCCTACATGGCGCAGGCCGATTTCCGGAAGGTTGCGGACCTGCTGGACATCGGCGCGATCACCGGCTGAGGGCTGCGCCGTCGCCTATTGGCCCGCCGGCTTGGGCGTCACCTTCTTCCATCCCGAAGCGCAGGATTGCACATAGGGATAGTAGGTTTTGCTGCCCGGGCAGTAGTACCAGTAATACGACTGGGTCGGAACCTGGGTCGGCGGCGGCGGGTTCACGACCACCGGGGGCGAGGTGTAATAGGGGTAGTAATAGGGAGAATACGGATAGATCGGCGCGCCCCAGCCCCACCACAACGGGTCGTCGAATCCGATGCCCCAGCCCCAGCCGGGGCCGCCCCACCCCCAACCGGGGCCGCCCCACCCCCAACCCCATCCTCCTCGCCAGCCCCAGCCCCAGTCCCCGTCCCAGTCCCCGCGCCAGTAGCCGAAGCGCCCCCCGCCCGCGCGTCCGGAACCCTGGAAGCCGCCGCCATGAAACCCGCCCCCGCCCCCTCCGAAGGCGTGGCCGGGTGCGGCATGGGCCGCGCTGCACGCCGCCAGCGCGATCGGGAACAAAATGGCCCGTGCGAAAATCCGATAGTTCATGGTTTTTTCTCCATCTGCGCGGAATGAGTTCGGGCGATCCCGCGTGCATAGTGTGATCCCTTGAGCGGAAAATTTCTGTGACCATGCTTTTCGACCGGCTCGCGGGCGGGAAAATTCCAGGGTTCGCCCTGCGCGGGCCCCAATGGCTGGCGACGATCGCGCTGGGCCTGTTGTACGCGCTGTCGGGGCCCTTGACGGACCTCTTCCCGCATGCGCGGTTCGGGGTGCAGCCCTGGAGCGCGCATCCGGCGATCGCGCTGGTCATGGTCGTCTACGCCGGTGCCGGCGCCGCGCCGATCCTGTTTTCCGCTGTGCTGGCCTCCTGGTGGCTGGTGCCCGTTGCCGACACGGCGACGGGCGAGTTTTCCGCCGCCCTGGTGTTGACGGCGGTGTATCTGGGCGCAGGGCTGGCGCTGGACCGCACCACCAATTGGCGCAATCCGGAGCACGGCCTGCGCGACCTGGTGGGGTTCCTGGCGGTCGCCACCATCCTCGCGTTGCTGGTTTCCCTGGTCGACGGCACGCCGTCGGTGCTCTCCGGCGCGGTGGGCGGGCGGACCGAGCCGGTCCTGTTCCTGCGCCTGTTCGTCGCCAACCTGCTGGGGCTGGTGGTGCTCGCCCCGCTGCTGATGTACATCGCCGCCGACGGATTGCGCGCGGCGCTCGCCCGGTTGGCCGCGCGGGCGGCGCTGCGGGACAGCGTCCTGTTCCTCGTGGTTCAGGGAGGCATCCTCGAACTGGTGTTCGGCCTGCGTCTCTGGGACGAATTCCGCATGTCGTACCTGCTGTTCCTGCCGGTCGGGGTGGTTGCGATGCGCCTCGGGCTGCTCGGCGCGGCCCTTGCGCTGCCCTTGACCCAGGTGGGGATGCTGGCGGCGTTGTCCTGGACGGGGACGAGCACCGGGACGGCCTTCGAATTCCAGTTGGCGATGCTGACCCTGTCGGTGACAGCGCTGGCGATGGGCGTTCTGGCCGACGACCAGCGTCGCGCCGCCGCCCGCATCGCCGAACATGAGCTGGCGTTGCGCGAACATGATCGTGCGCTGGCGCAGGCGCAGCGCACGGCGTCGACCGCCGAGCTCGCCGCCGCCCTGGCGCACGACCTCAGCCAGCCGCTTTCGGCGATCGGCACCTATGCCCGGGCCAGCCAGGTGCTGGCGCAACGCGGCGATGCGGATCGCAGCCAGTTGATCGACACGCTCGGCCGCATCGCGCAGGAGAGCGCCCGCGCCGGGCAGTACGTGCGGCGCATGCGCGACTTCTTCCGCACCGGCGTTTCGCATCAGGACCGGATCGCGGCGGCGGACCTGATCGGCAATACCTACGAACATCTGAGCGACCGTGCCCGGCGGGCACGGATCCGCTGGCGTTCGCGGATCGAGCCGGGCCTGCCGCCGCTGCGGGTCGACGCGGTGCAGATGGGCGCCGTGCTCGCGAATCTGCTGAACAACGCCTATGATGCCCTCGCCGATTGGCAGGGTCCGCGCGAAATCCGATGCGATGCCTACCGGATCCAGGAGGGAACGAGGACGATGCTGCGGATCCGGGTGCAGGATACTGGGCCCGGTATCGCGTCGGAGGTTCGCGAGCGGCTTTTCACGCCGCTGGCGACCACCAAGCCGGGGGGGATGGGGCTGGGCTTGGCGCTGTCCCGCTCGATCACGGAGCGGCAGGAGGGCCGCCTCTGGTTCGATCCGGAGGCGGAGCGCACGACGTTTTGTCTGGATCTGCCGGTCCAGGACCCGGAATCGCCGGGAACGCATGGCGATACGTGAAGCCCTTACGAATTCGCCGCTTTTGGCGGGCGGACAAGATCGCTAAGGTTGCGCGTTCGCCGAAAAGGCCGCGGCTTCGGTTTGTACGGTATGCGGGCTCCCGCTTGGAAGCCCGATTCAATTGCGAGGTTTCAGTGTCGGGTATTTTCTGTCGGCTCATGCAGCGGTTGCACGAGCCGGACCAGGTCGGGAATGCGGCGGACGTCGAGTTTGTGCATCAGTCTCGCCTTGTAGACTTCGACGGTTCGCGCGCTGATTCCCAACTCCACCGCGATTTCCCGGTTATGCCGTCCGGCCACCACCAAGTCCATCACCTCGCGTTCGCGCGAGGTCAGGCGTGCCACCCGTTCGGCGACCCGCTCGGACTCGCGTTCGGATTCCCAGTATCGTTCGTCGCGCGCGATGGCCGCGTCGACCACTTCCACCAGGCGGTCGTTGTCGACGGGTTTTTCGAGAAAGTCGAATGCGCCGGCCTTGAGGGCGTTGCGCGCGGTGGGTACGTCGCCGTGCGCGGTCAGGAAGAGCACCGGCAGACGGATCTGTTTTTCCGCCAGACGGTTCTGGAGTTGCAGACCGTTCATGCTTCCCAACTGCACGTCGAGAATCGCGCAGCCGCGGCAGTTGCCGTCGACATGCGCGAGAAACGATTCGGCGGAATCGAACACCTGGGTCGCGAGGCCGCGGAATCCGAGCCACATGGCGAGGGATCGGCGGACTGCGTCGTCGTCATCGACGATGTATACGGTGGGTCGGTACATGGCTGAGATTATCCTTTATTGGTTTCTTGGAAAACGAGAGCAATCGTGTCCCTGGTTGATTTTGTCCTAAAAAGACCGTACACAGTTCCCGCCGTTCTGATTCTGATCTGCATGTTGGGGATCGGAGCCGCACTGCGCATGCCGGTCGACATCTTCCCCGAGATCGACATCCCGGTGGTCAGCGTCGTCTGGACCTACAACGGCATGAGCGCGGAGGACATGCAGAACCGCATCATCACGCTGCATGAGCGCCAGATGGCCTCGCTGGTCGACGACATCGAGCGCATCGATGCGACGAGCTATTACGGCGTGGGCGTCGAGAAGGTCTACCTCCACGAAGGCGCAAACGTCTCGCGGGCGGTGGCGCAGGTCGCCAGCTCGGCCCTGGTGGTGTTGAAGTACATGCCCTACGGCATCACGCCGCCGATGGTGATCCGCTACGGCGCCACCGACGTGCCGATCATCCAGTTGAGCCTGTCGAGCAAGACGCTGCCCGACACCAAGCTCAACGACCTGGGGCAGAACATCATCCGCCCGGCGCTCGCCGTGGTCCATGGCGCCGAGGTGCCGTATCCCTACGGCGGCAAGCCGCGGGTCATCATGGCCGACCTCGATGAGCGTGCGCTGCAGGCGCGAGGCCTCACGCCCGCCGACATCGCCAAGGCGCTGTTGCACCAGAACGTGATCCTGCCGGCCGGCGACGTCAAGATCGGCCACAAGGACTACACCTTGACGATGAACAACAGCCCCAATGTCATCGACGAGATCAACTCCTTCCCGGTGGGCGAGATCAACAACAAGACCATCTTCATGCGCGACGTCGCGCGGGTGCACGACGGCTTCCAGATCCAGACCAACTCGGTGGCGGTCAACGGCCGGCCCGGCGCGCTGATGACGATCCGCAAGACCGGCGGCGTCTCCACGCTCTCGGTGATCAACGGCATCCGCGCGGTCCTGCCCTACATGAATCGCATCATGCCCAAGGGCGTGAAGATCACGCCGCTGTTCGACCAGTCGGTGTTCGTCAAGGCGGCGCTCAACAGCGTGGCGATGGGCGGCGCGATGGCGGCGGGACTGACGGCGATGATGATCCTGCTCTTCCTCGGCAACTGGCGGCTGACGCTCATCATCCTGGCGGCGATCCCGCTGTCGATCGTCACCGCCGTGCTCATCATGTACGTCGGGGGCAACACGCTCAACACCATGACGCTGGGCGGATTCTCGCTCGCGGTGGGGATCCTGGTCGACAACGGCACGGTGGTGATCGAGAACATCGAGCGCCACGTGCGCACCGGGGCCGGGCTGCACAAGGCCATCCTGCGCGGCTGCGGCGAAGTCGGCGTTCCGACCATGTTGGCGACGCTGTGCATCTGCATCGTGTTCATCCCGGTGTTCCTGCTGCAGGGAACGGCCAAGTACCTGTTCTCGCCGCTGTCGCTGTCGGTGATCTGCTCCCTGCTGGCGAGCCTGGCGCTGTCGTTCACGATGGTGCCGCTGCTCTTCAAGTACCTGATGCGCGCCTCGGTCGAGGCCCATGCCAAGCACGAGCATGCCGCGCACGACGTTGCGCACGCGGGGAAGGCCGAGACGCCGACCGTGCTGGGGCGGATCGGCAACGCGCTCTACGGCATCCACCTCGCATTCGAGCACGGCTTCACCGTGTTCCGCGAGGGCTATCGCAATGCCGTTTCCTGGGCGGTGACGCGGCCGAAGACGGTGATCGCCTTCTTCGTCGGCCTGATGGTGGTCTCGCTTTCGCTCTTCCCTTTCCTCGGCCGCGACTTCTTCCCGCAGGTCGATGCCGGGCAGATGCGGTTGCATGTGCGCGCGCCTTCGGGAACGCGGATCGAGCAGACGCAGGCGTATTTCGCGCAGGTGGAAGGTTCGATCCGCAAGATCGTCGGCAACGACCAGATCTCGGTGATCCTGGACAACATCGGCCTGCCGTATAGCGGGATCAACATGGCGCTGTCCGATTCGGCGACGGTGGGTCCGATGGACGGCGAAATCCTGATCTCGCTCAACAAGGAGCACAAGCCCACCGCCGGCTTCGTCGCCGAATTGCGTCGCAAGCTGCCGCGCGAGTTCCCCGAACTGACCTTCTTCTTCCAGCCCGCGGACATCGTCGACCAGGTGCTCAATTTCGGGCAGCCTGCGCCGATCGACATCCAGGTCTCCGGCTACAACAGCGACGCGACCTACGACGTGGCGAAGCGCATCATGCGCGACATCGCCAAGCTCCCCGGCATCGTCGATTCGCACGTCTTCCAGGTTCCGGATTCGCCGTCGCTCACGATCGACGTCGATCGCGCGCTGGCGACCGATGTCGGCGTGAACCAGCTCGCGAGCGCCAACAGCGTGCTGGTGGCGACCAACTCCAGTGCGCAGCTGGCGCCGAATTTCTGGGTCGATCCGCGCAACGCCGTGAGCTACCCGCTGGTGGTGCAGGTGCCCCAGTACAAGATCGACACCGGTCCGGATCTCTGGACGATTCCGGTCAAGACCAAGCCCGGCGATCCGCGGCAGCTGCTCATGAACGTGTCCAAGTTCGGCCGGGCGCCGGTTCCGCTGGTGGCGTCGCAGCACAACATCCGCCCGGTGTTCGACGTGCAGGCGGACGTGCAGGGCACCGACCTGGCCTCGGCCGCGAAGGAGATCAACCAGGTGCTCGATCGCGATCGGCCGCCGCCCGCCAAGGCGATCAAGGTCACGCTTTCCGGGCAGATCGATACCATGCAGCAGAGCTACACCGGCCTTTTCACCGGGATCGCCCTCGCCGTGGTGCTGGTCTATCTCTTCCTCGTGATCAACTTCCAGAGCTGGATCGATCCGCTGATCGTGATCACTGCGGTGCCGTTCGCGCTGGGAGGGGTGATGTGGATGCTCTTCCTCACCCGTACCCATCTGAGCGTCCCGGCGTTGATGGGCACCCTGATGTGCATCGGCCTGACCACCGCAAACAGTATTCTGGTCGTGACCTTTGCCAACCAGCGGATGGACAAGGGCGACGATTCGCTCACTGCCGCGGTTTCGGCCGGTTACATGCGCCTGCGGCCGGTGCTGATGACCGCGGGCGCGATGATCCTGGGCATGATCCCGATGGCGCTTGGTGTTGGCGAGGGCGGTGAGCAGAACGCGCCGCTCGCCCGTGCGGTGGTCGGCGGTCTGCTCTTCGCGACCTTTGCCACCCTGGTTTTCGTTCCGACGATGTACCGGCTGCTGCGGCGCCGGCCGTCGGGTTTGGTTCCGCATATTCCCCACATGAACATGGAGAGAGGTACACCGTGAGCGAATCCGGTCACGAAAAAGAGGCACACACCCCGGTCACGGACGAGGATCCGGACGAGGGCCGCGCTTCCACCGAGTTCTCGGAAAGCACCGGCGGTACGGTGCGGCGGGGCGTAATCGGTTTCGTCGTCCTGCTGGTGGCTGCTTTTTCCGTGGTGGCCGTCAAACGCTGGCACGACGCCCATCATCTCCGAGCGGAGTCCGCTGCCGAAGTGAAGCAGAAGATCGCCGTCGATGTGGTGACGGTGAAGGGAACGCCGCACGGCGCGCAGCTGACCTTGCCGGGGGAAACCGCCTCCTGGTACGAGGCGACGATCTACGGGCGGGTCGACGGCTACGTTGCGAAATGGTGGTCGGACATCGGCGACCATGTGCGCAAGGGCCAGGTTCTGGCGCTCATCGACACCCCGGAACTCGACGCCCAGCTCGCGGCTGCCCGGGCGCGGGTGCATGCCGACAAGGCGATCGTGCGTGTGCGCAAGGCCGAGGAAGAGTTCGCGACGACGACCTACATCCGCTGGCGTGATGCGCCCAAGGGCGTGGTCTCGGTCCAGGACCGCGAGGAGAAGAAGGCCGACTACGTCAGTGCGAAGGCGCGATTGAACGCCGCGCGCGCCCAGGTGGCGCTGGCCCAGGCTGACGTCAACCACTACTCGGCGCTCACCACGTTCAAGAAGGTCACGGCGCCGTTCACCGGCACCGTGGTGGCGCGCGAGATCGACGTCGGCAATCTGGTGACGGCGGGCAGCACGGCGTCGACCACGCCGCTCTATCGCATCAGCCAGGACAATCCGATGCGGATCTTCGTCGATGCGCCCCAGGCGGTGGCCAACGATCTGCGCCATCCGGGGACGCCGGTGACGATCCGGGCCAACGACCTGCCCGGGAAGCTGTTCCATGGCACCGTGACCCGGACCGCGCAAGCGATCGACCCGGACGCGCGGACCCTGAAGGTGGAAATCGACCTGCGCAACCTGAGCCACGTCCTGATCCCGGGGATGTACGTCGACGTTCGCTTCAACCTTCCCAACAACGGGCTGTTCCAGGTGCCCGCGGCGGCGATGGTCTTCGAGTCGAGCGGCCCGCACGTGGCGGTGGTCGACGCCAACGGCGTGGTGCATTTCCGCCGCGTGACGATTGCGCGCGACGAGGGCAACGTGCTTGACCTCTCGTCGGGCGTCCACCCGGGCGACCGGGTGGCGCTGAACATCAGCAGCCAGATCGCCGATGGCGAATCGGTGATCGCGAACGACGTGGGGAGCGAGAAATGAAGTTGGAACGAGCGGCCCGTCGCCGCTCCCGCAGCATCCTCGCCGGCGCGGTGCTGGCGGCACTGTGCCTTGGGGGCTGCGCGGTCGGCCCGGACTACCATCGTCCCAAGCCGGACGCACCGAAGCAGTTCGCGGTGCAGGCCGGGGTCCATTCCGCCAAGGGTGCCCAGGATGACCCGGCGGCGATCGCCAATTGGTGGCACAACCTGCACGACCCCGAGCTCGATTCGCTCGTCGCCCGGGCGCTGAAGGACAATCCCGGCCTCGAGATCGCCCTTACGCACCTGCAGCAGGCGCGCACCTATGAGGTCGCGGTCACCGGTCTCGCCTTGCCCAGCGTCAACCTCGGCGCAGGCGGCGGGCGGGGTACCGGAGCAAACCTCGATCGCGGCGGACTCGCTCCGGGAGCGCTGCATGCCGCCGACAATCGGCGGCTGAGCGGCGCGGGGATCGATCGCATCGATTACGTTGCCGGCGGCATGGCCCAATGGAACCTCGACCTGTTCGGCCGCTATCGCCGGATGATCGAAGCCGCGCGCTATCAATCGCAGGCGCAGATGGCGTCGCGCGATGCCGTCCAGGTGGCGGTGGTGGCCCAGGTGGTGCGGGCGTATGTCGACCTGCGGGGCCTGCAGACGCAACTCCTCGTGCTGCGGCAGAACGAACTCGCCGCCAGTGATCTGTGGCATCTGATGCAGGCCCGCTACAACCGCGGGATCACCAACGAACTCGATGCGACCCTGGCGCGCCGCCAACTGGATATCGTCCGGGCGGAGATCGGGCCGGTGCTGGGGCGGATCGAGGCGGCGCAGGACCAGATCGCCGTCCTGCTCGGGCATTACCCCGAAGACCTGCGCGCGGAACTGTCGAGGCCGGCGTTGATCCCCAATCTGCCGGATGAAATCGACCCGGGCGTCCCGCTGGCGCTGCTGCGGCGCCGACCGGACGTCCGCGAGGCGGAATGGGAACTGGCGAGCGCTACGGCCAACGTGGGCGTCGCAACGGCGGCGCTCTTTCCGAGTCTTACGGTCGTCGCCGGCCTGGGGCAGGAGGGAACCAGCCTCAATTCGCAGTTCCTGCCGAGCAACTCGTACCGGATCTGGTCGCTGGGCTACGGTGCGATCCTCCCGCTGCTCGATTTCGGCACGCTCGACGCGCTTGCCGACGTCGCCGACCTGCAATCCCATGCGCAGTACGTGCACTACAAGCAGACGGTGCTGAACGCGGTTGCCGACGTCGATACCTCGATGGCCGCATTCCGGGCGCAGCAGGAGCGACTGCGGGAACTGGCCGATGCGGTGGTGGCCAGCGAGCGCGCGATGCTGCTGGCGTCCGAGCGCTACGACCGGGGCCTCACGGACTTCCTGAACGTCGCCGATGCGCAGCGGCAGGAGTACGACCTCGAAGGCCAGTACGCGGTCGACCAGACCTTGCTCGCCGAGCGCTATGTCGCGGTGTACCAGTCCCTGGGCGGCGGCTGGGAGAACTATGGCGGACCGCCGAAGATCCGCATGCCGCAACCGGCGATCATGGCGATGTTCCGGCGCCTGGCCAACCCCGGCACCGGACGCTGACTCCCCCTCAAAAAAAACGGCCCGGACAGATGTCCGGGCCGAAATTTTTTCTGAGGAGAACCGGGAAGCCGCGGCAGCGGTTCCCGGGGTGCTGCGAGATGCTTAGAACGCGTGGCGGAAGCCTGCGCCGATGATGCGGTTGCCCATGTTGGCTTCGCTGCCCGAGGTGTTGACCTTCATCAGGCCGGCGTACAGGTCGGACTGACGGGACAGGCGATAGTCGGCGAGCAGGGTGTAATAGTTCTCGGCGGCTGCGCCGATCGTGCTGCCCGTGATCCCGCTGGTGTACGCGTCCTTGCCGACGTGGTAGGTCGCCGCCGTCAGCGAGAAGGCGCGCGTGATGTGCTGCGTCGCGCCGATCCAGAGGACGTTCAGGTTGAACTGGCTGCCGTATTGCGCCGTCTTGACGCCTGCGACCGGGATGCCGAAGATCGAGGTCACATGGTCGGCGCCGGGGTTCGACGGGTTGGTGAATTCCTGGCGCTCGTAACCGCCGTTGACCGTGGTCTGGTGCCAGTCGTAGCGGGCGGCCAGCAGGAGGGCCTTGGTGTTGGCGGCGGTCACGTTGAGCGTGCCGGCCCCCGGCGTCACCCCCGGCGTCGCAAGGTAGCCGTTGGCGACGGTCCCGAGGGTGCCTTGGCCGTCGACGTGCAGCGCATCGTGGAACTCTTCATAGCCGAGTTGCACGGCCAGCGGGCCGTCGACGTAGGTGCCGTCCAACTGGAAGGCATTCTGCGCCGCGGTGTAGCCCGCGACGCCGCCGAACTTGTACAGGCCGCCCAAGGTGAAACGACCGAGCGAGTACTCGTACTTGATGCTGTTGTCGACGCGCGAATCGTCGGTGTTGCCGCCGCCGCCGTAGCTGCCCGAATACCCCAGAGGCGAGAAGTCCTGCGCCTCGCCCAGCGGGTCGGTGATCGCCATGTTGTCGAGGAAGAAGCTGGTGTTGCGGCCGGCCGTCACCGTACCCCAGGTGTCGGACGACAGGCCGGCGAAGGCGCCGCGGGAGAACAGCTGACCGGAAATCGCGCTGTCCTGCGAAGCCGTGCCGCCGTTGGCCACGCCGAGGGCGGCGTTGGACAGGGTGCCGGTCGGGACGTTGATCGCGGATTCGAGCTTGAAGATCGCCTTCAGGCCGTTGCCCAGGTTTTCCTGGCCCTTGATGCCCCAGCGCGATTGGCTCAGGCCGCCGTTGACCATGCCGGTGACCGAGTGCGGAGCCGCCGTGTTGCTGACCGGGGTCGGGTTGCCGGTAACCGGGAAGTAGGAGTCGAAGTTCGCGTTGTGCTGGATGTTCGCGACGGCGGTGTCGAGAATTCCATACAGCGTCACGCCCGAGGAGTCATCCGCGAATGCGGCACCGGTGGCGACGGCCAGGGCCAGCGGAGCGAACTTGATTAGGGACTTACGCAAGGTGATCTCCAGAGTTGATGATGAAGGGTTGATAAGTTCACGGCGCAAGCCTAGGTACGTACCGTTACATGTTTATTACATGTCGCAATTTTCCAACGACGCGCGTTGCCATTAGGGGCTTTGCGCCAGTCGCGGCAGTGCGTGTTTCCGGATCGTGACAACGACATTGGCGGTCGCCCCGCAGGGTTCGTACAATTGCGCAGTTCCGTGCTCGGCGCGCACGCCGATGGGAAGGGGGGAGGCGGGTCATGGATACACTTCGGAAGGCAACGGCGCTCGATGAACTGCTGCGGGTCGCGCAATCGGCCTTGACCGTGATCACCGGTTCGCCGCCCTCGTCGCGTCCCGACCCGGGAAATCCGGCGCGGTCGGTCGAACTTTCACCGGTTCTCGGCGAGGCGGACCGTCGCCATGCCGCCGGCCTGATGCGCGTCAATCACGTCGGCGAGATCTGCGCCCAGGCGCTGTATGAGGCGCAGTCCATGGCCACCCGGGATGACAGCCTGCGCACCGTGTTTCGGCAGGCGGCGGTGGAGGAGGCCGACCATCTCGCCTGGACGCGCCGCCGGGTGGAGGAACTGGGCGGCCGGGTCAGCGCCCTGGTGCCGCTGTGGTACGCCGGCGCCTTCGGGATCGGCCTTGCCGCGGCGCTGGTCGGCGATCGCCCCAGTCTGGGGTTCATGGCGGAGACCGAGCGCCAGGTCGAGGAACACCTGCTGGACCATCTGCAGAAGCTGCCGCCCCACGATCAGGTTTCGCGGGCGATCGTCGAGCAGATGAAACTCGACGAGGTCGGCCACGCCAACACCGCGGTGGCCCACGGCGGCGCCGACCTGCCCTTTCCGGTGCGCCTGGCGATGAAGGCCGCGGCGAAGGTGATGACGACGACGGCCTACTACCTCTGAGCTGCCGTCATTGCGGGGGGGCGCTACAGCGGACCATCATTACAGTGTGTCCACCACCTCGACCTCGATCTCGATCTTTGCCGTCTTCTCGACCATCGCCCCCGCCGAACAGTATTTTTCGTGCGACAGCCGTACCGCGCGTTCCACCGCGTCCTGCGGCAGCGACCGGCCGGTGACCACGAAATGCATGGTGATGCGCGTGAATACCTTGGGGTCGGTGGCTGCGCGCTCGGCCGACAGCCGTACTTCGCAGCCGCGCACGTCGTGGCGCCCGCGCTTGAGGATGTGCACGACGTCGTACGCCGTGCAGCCGCCGGTGCCGGCCAGGAGCAATTCCATCGGCCGGGGCGCGAGGTTGCGTCCGCCGCCCTCCGGCGCGCCGTCCATCGCGACCAGATGACCGCTGCCGGTCTCGGCAACGAAGGTCATTCCCGACGGTCCGCCCCAGCGAACAAAGCACTCCATGGCGTC
Source organism: Pseudomonadota bacterium (assembly GCA_021838715.1). GTDB lineage: Bacteria > Pseudomonadota > Gammaproteobacteria > Burkholderiales > Burkholderiaceae_F > GJ-E10. The sequence continues at coordinate 46,404 of JAKCCX010000002.1, forward strand.
TTCCTCCGCAAAACCCCGATTCTGCCTGATCAAGCCTGGCTCCGAAAACTCCCGCTTGCAGCACTGCCGATCAGGCCGTACAATATGCGGCTTTCCCCGGTCGGCAGAACCTTTTTGACGCCATGAAGACATTTTCCGCCAAATCGCACGAAGTGCGCCGCGACTGGTTCGTGGTCGACGCCAACGACAAGGTGCTGGGTCGGCTCGCCTCGCAGATCGCACTGCGCCTGCGCGGCAAGCACAAGCCCGAATACACCCCGCACGTCGATACGGGCGATTTCATCGTCGTCGTCAATGCCGGCAAGCTCCGCGTCACCGGGGCCAAGGAAACCGACAAGGTGTACTACCGCCACACCACCTATCCCGGTGGCGTGCGCGAGACCACGTTCGGCAAGATGCAGCAGCGCTTCCCGGGGCGCGCGCTGCAGATCGCCGTTCGCGGCATGCTGCCCAAGGGGCCGCTGGGCTACGCGATGATCAAGAAGCTCAAGATCTACGCCGAAGCCGATCATCCCCATGAGGCGCAGCAGCCCAAGGCGCTGAACATCTGACGCCCTGAACATCGAATCGAGAACCAGCAAGGTACGCCATGATCGGTAAGCACAATTATGGAACGGGGCGCCGCAAGAGTTCGGTGGCGCGCGTCTTTCTGCGCCGCGGCAGCGGCAACATCGTCATCAACGGCCGTCCGATGGACGAGTACTTCCATCGCGAAACGGGCCGGATGATCGTGCGCCAGCCGCTCGAACTCACCGGCAACCTGACGACGTTCGACATTCAGGTCAACGTCGATGGCGGCGGCGAGTCGGGCCAGTCCGGCGCGGTGCGCCACGGCATCACCCGTGCCCTGATCGACTACGACGCGACGCTCAAGCCCGCCCTCTCCAAGGCCGGGCTGGTGACGCGCGACGCGCGGGAAGTCGAACGGAAGAAGGTCGGCCTGCGCAAGGCACGCCGCCGCAAGCAGTTCTCCAAGCGTTGATTTTCCGGCGTCCCTGCCTTGGCGCAAGGGACGCACCGGTGCATGGGGCAGGATCGGCCGCCGCGCGCGGCCGTTTCCGCGCCCGCGCGGGCCCCTCGGCGTTCTCGCGCTTCCAAGCGGATGATGCGCCAATGTGGGGAGCCGGGCCGGCGCGATCGGCCACCGGGAATCTATACTCCCCTGTTTCCCCGGACATCGGACGACAAGGGCAGCAACCACCATGACCCGCAAGATCCGCGTCGGCATCGTTGGCGGCACCGGATATACCGGCGTCGAGCTGTTGCGTCTGCTCGCACAGCATCCCAAGGCGGAACTGGTCGCCATCACCTCCCGCAAGGAAGCAGGCACGCCCGTTGACCGGATTTTTGGTTCCCTGCGCGGCCGGGTCGATCTGCGCTTCACGAGTCCCGATGCACGGGAACTCGAGCGTTGCGACGTCGTGTTCTTTGCCACGCCGCACGGCGTGGCGATGAATCAGGCGCGGGCGCTGGTCGAGGCCGGCGTGCGGGTCATCGATCTGGCGGCGGATTTCCGGCTGCGCGACCCCGCGCAATTCGAGGCCTGGTACAAGATGCCGCACACCTGCCCGGACCTCCTCGCGGAGGCGGTGTACGGCTTGCCGGAGTTGAACCGGGCGGCGATCGGTTCGGCGCGGATCATCGGCTGTCCCGGCTGCTATCCCACCAGCATGCAGCTTGGTCTGGCGCCCATCCTGGAGTGGGAGCGCGATCATCCGGGCGCCATCGATTGCGGCGCGATCATCGCCGACTGCAAATCGGGGGTGAGCGGAGCGGGCCGGAAGGCGGAAGTCGACTATCTGGGCGCCGAAGTATCCGAGAACTTCCGTGCCTACGGACTTTCCGGTCACCGCCACCATCCGGAAACGGTGCAGCAGCTATCGCTCCTGGCCGGCAAGCCGGTCGGGCTGACCTTCGTCCCGCACCTCGTGCCGATGATCCGCGGCATTTTCAGCAGCATCTACGTCCGCCTCGGAACCGCGGCGGATCTGAGCGACGCGGACCTGCAGGCGCTGTACGAACGCCGGTATGCCGGCGAGCCGTTCGTCGACGTGCTGCCCGCCGATTGTGCGCCGGAAACCCGTTCGGTACGCGGCACGAACCTTGCTCGCATTGGTTTGCGTCGTCCGGCGCGGGATCTGCTGCTCGTGCTGGTGGTCGAGGACAACCTCGTCAAGGGGGCGGCGGGGCAGGCCGTGCAATGCATGAACCGCCTTTTCGGCGTTCCGGAGACGGAAGGGCTGATGCAGATCGCCGCCGTGCCCTGAACGGAAGGCGGGCAGGAACGCGATCGCGGGACGGTCACACGGCAGAACGGAGAGGCGGCAAGGGACGGTGGCAATACGATGAAGTGGAAGCTGTTCCTGCGCAAGAATACGCTGAGCGCGCCCAAGGTCTCGGTACGTTCGCACATGTCCTGGCCGGTGCGGACGGCGATCACCTTTTTGCTGATGGTCGCGGCGGCGGTTGCCGGGCTGGCGCTCTACGACTGGGGCCGGCATTTCGGTGGCCCCAACCGCGAACAGCTGGTTGCCCAGGTGGCGAGTCTGCGCAGCGCCTTGCATGCGGCAACGGCCGAGCGGGATCGCGACGCCATGAAGGCGGCGGCGCTGCAAGGCCAGGTACAGGTGGAGAAGGCCGCGCAGGATCAACTCATGCTGCAGGTGCGCAATCTGGATGCGGATCGCGCGCGGATGCAGGCGGACCTGGACTTCTTCGAAAGCCTGCTGCCGGTGCGGCGGGGCGAAAAGGGCGTCGTGATCCGGAGTTTCCGGGTCGAGCCGGAGGGAACCGCGGCGCAGATGCACTACCGCCTGCTGGTGCAGCAGGCGGGCAGGCCGCAGCGCGATTTCGTCGGATCGGTGCAGTTGCGCGTGACGTACGTGCAGAACGGCCGCTTCAACACCTTGTGGGTTCCGGCGGCGGATGCGCCGTCGGATGCGCGTCAGATGATGCAGCTATCCTTCCGCAACTACCAGCGGCTGGAGGGGAGTTTCACCCTGCCCACCGGAGCGCGACTGCAGTCGGTGCAGGTGCGCATCCTCGCCGGCGGAACGGTTCGGCTGCGACAGACATTCGCCGGGTGATCCGGCGGGCGGGCAACGGGAGCGGGAAATGTTCGGCAAGAAGGCGGCAGCGCAATATGAAATCGGCAGTCTGATCGGGGCCACGACGACCATTTCCGGCGACGTCACGTTCGTCGGCGGCATGCGGATCGATGGTACGGTGAAAGGTGCGGTGCGGTGCGCGGAAGGCGAGAAAGGCGGCCTTCTGGTCATCAGCGAACACGGCAGCATCGAGGGGGAGGTCTGCGCGGCGCATCTGGTGGTGGGCGGCCGCATCGCCGGTCCGGTCAATGCCGGGCAGCTCGTCGAACTGCAGCCCAAGGCCCGGATCGTCGGCGACGTGCGCTACGCCGCCCTGGAGATGCATCATGGTGCCGTCGTCGAGGGGATGATGATTCACATTCCTTCGGAGACGCGCATCGATGCGCGCGTCAATCAGCCGGAGCCGTGATTCCGTGATCCAAAACCGGGAAGCGGGTATGGTTGTCTTCCCGCCCCTTGGCCATACCTTCCTATAATCGCGAATATTCCCACCAGGAGTTCCCATCATGAACGCTCCCGTCGAAGCCTCCGTTCCGCTGATCTTTTCCGATGCCGCCGCCGGCAAGGTGCGGCAGTTGATCGAAGAGGAAGGAAACCCCGATCTGAAGCTGCGCGTGTTTGTGCAGGGGGGCGGATGTTCCGGCTTCCAGTACGGATTCACGTTCGACGAGACCGTGAACGACGACGACACGACGATGGAGCGCAACGGCGTGACGCTGCTCATCGACTCGATGAGCTTCCAGTATCTCGTGGGCGCCGAAATCGATTACAAGGAAGACCTGGACGGCGCGCAGTTCGTCATCCGCAATCCGAACGCCACCACCACCTGCGGCTGCGGATCGTCCTTCTCCGTCTGACGGATCCTTGCCCGGCCCCGCGAGCGGGTCGGCAGGGCGGGATGTTTCCCCCTCTCCCGCGTGCGGGAGAGGGTTGGGGTGAGGGTGGGCGCGATCGCGGCGCTCAGCGCGGATAGCGCGCTCCCAGCACCCGGGGATGCCGTGCTCCCGTCACCGCCGGCAGATTTCCCGGCGTTCCCGCGAGGTATGCCCGCGCCAGCCATGCGAAGGCCAGCCCTTCCACATGTTCGGGTGCGATGCCCACGCTGCCCGAGTCGAGCACGGGGATCGCGGCACATTCTTCCCGCAGCATCCGCATCAGGGTGGCGTTGTACGCCCCGCCGCCGCAGACGACGACGTCCTGCGCCGACGGGTGGTGTTGCCGGATGGCGCTGCCGATCGTTGCCGCGGTGAACCGGGTCAGCGTGGCCTGCACATCGACGAGGGCGAGATGTCCGTGTGGATCGACCCGCGCCAGATTCCGGTCCAGCCAGTCCGCATGGAAGAGATCGCGGCCGGTGCTCTTGGGCGGCGGTGCCGACAGGAACGGCTCGTCGAGGAGCGCGGCGAGCAGGGCGGGGTCGCTGCGCCCTTGTGCCGCCCAGGCACCGTCCCGGTCGCATGGGCCGCCCCGGTGCCGTGCATGCCATAGGTCGATCAGGACGTTGCCTGGGCCGCAATCGAATCCCAGCACCGAATCGGCTGTTGATGCGGTCGCCGACTCTGCCACCGACCTCCGGGCCGGCAGTCCGGTGATGTTGGCGATCCCCCCGATGTTGACGATCGCGCGCGGATGGTCGGCGCGGAAGACGGCGTCGTGGAATGCCGGTACGAGCGGCGCGCCTTCGCCGCCGGCGGCGATGTCCCGAGCGCGGAAATCGGCGATGACGTCGATCTCGGTAAGCTCCGCCACGACTGCCGGCGCATTGAGCTGGATGGTGTAGCCGGCATCGGGCCGGTGCCGGATCGTCTGCCCATGCACGCCGGCGGCGCGCACCTGCGTCGGCGTGCATCCGGCGCGGGCGAGCAATTCCGCGATCGCCTGTGCGGTTCCGCGTGCGAGGTGCTGCGCGGCGACGGCCGCCCGGTGCAGTTCGTTCTCGACGGGACTCTGCAGCGCGAACAGGGCCGCGCGCAACTCGTCCGCGAACGCGTGGTGCACATGGGCGATCAGGCGCACGGGCGGCTGTCCGGCTGCCGGAAACTGCGCGAGCACGGCATCGATTCCGTCGAGGCTGGTGCCGGACATGACGCCGATATAGAGGTCGTCCTGGGTTTCGTTGCGCATAGGATCCAGAGCAGTCGAGGGCAAGGCCGGGTCGGTCGCCACGCCCTGCCGGCCGCGGCCGCGCGCAGGGTGTGGGGTACGGAAGAGCAGTTTGCCCTAAAATCTCCGCCCTTATGCCGACCGAATCCGTATCTTCTCCCGTTCCCCCCGAGGTCGAGCGCGCGCTGGCGATCGTCAAGCGCGGCTGCGACGAACTGCTGGTCGAAAGCGAGTTCGTGGCCAAGCTGGCGCGTTCGCATGCCACGGACACGCCCTTGCGCTGCAAGCTCGGCCTCGACCCGACGGCGCCCGACATCCACCTCGGGCATACCGTGGTCCTCAACAAGCTGCGTCAGCTGCAGGATCTCGGCCACACGGTGATTTTTCTCATCGGCGACTTCACGGCGATGATCGGCGATCCGTCCGGACGCAACGTTACCCGCCCGCCGTTGTCGGCCGAGCAGATCCGCGCCCATGCCGAGACCTACTTCGAGCAGGCCGCGCTGGTGCTCGATCGCGATCGCACCGAGATCCGCTACAACGCCGAATGGTCGCAGCCGCTGGGGGCCGACGGCATGATCCGCCTCGCCTCCCACTACACGCTGGCCCGCCTGCTCGAGCGCGACGATTTTCAGAAGCGGTACGCCGGGGGCCAGCCGATCGCGATGCACGAGCTGCTCTACCCGCTGATGCAGGGTTACGACTCGGTCGCGCTCCGCGCCGACCTGGAACTGGGCGGAACGGACCAGAAGTTCAATCTGCTGGTCGGACGGGAATTGCAGAAGCACTACGGGCAGGAGCCGCAATGCGTGCTCACCATGCCTTTGCTCGAAGGCACGGACGGCGTCGACAAGATGTCCAAGTCCAAGGGCAATTACATCGGCATCACGGAACCGCCCACGGAGATGTTCGGCAAGCTGATGTCGATCTCCGACGATCTCATGTGGCGCTACTACGATCTGCTTTCGGCGCGCTCGATCGACGCGATCGCCGGGCTGCGCCGCGAGATCGCGCAGGGCCGCAATCCGCGCGACGCCAAGGTCGCGCTGGCGCAGGAGATGGTCGCGCGCTTCCACTCGCAGGCCGCCGCGGTCGCCGCGCTGGAGGAATTCGAAGCCCGGTTCCGCCACGGTGCGGTTCCGGAAGACATGCCCGCGGTTGCGATGCCGGCCACCGACGGCGCGATCGCGATCGGGCACCTGCTCAAGCAGGCGGGCCTGGCGTCCTCGACCAGCGACGCGCTGCGCAGCGTCGAGCAGGGCGCCGTACGGATCGACGGCCAGCGCGTCGAAGACCGCGCCCTGCGCGTCGCCTGCGGCACCTACGTCGTGCAGATCGGCAAACGCCGCTGGGCACGGGTGACCGTGGAATAGGCGCAGAGGGGGCGCGGGCCGGATGTCCACCCGAGGCCGGACGCACCCCCCTTGCGCAGCGAGATCGCCATGAACGAAACCACGCTGATTCTGGTCCGCCACGGCGAAACCGAGTGGAACATCCAGTCCCGCATGCAGGGCCATCGCGACATCGCCCTCTCCCCCCGCGGCGTGGAACAGGCCGAAGCCGTCGCGCGTCACCTGACGCGCGCCCGGACGAATGACATCCCCGACATCGCCACCGTATTTGCCAGCGACCTGTCGCGCGCCCGCGCTACGGCCGCCCCGATCGCCGCGCGCGCCGGCGTATCGCTGCGGATCGACTCCCGCCTGCGCGAGCGCGGGTTCGGCCTGTTCGAGGGATCCACCTATGCCGAGGCCCACGCCAGGTGGCCCGAGATCTATGCGACCTGGCAGCGGCGGGAGCCCGATTACGCGGTGCCGGGCGGCGAGTCCTACGTGCAGGTCCGCGCCCGCACCCTGGCGGCGATCGAGGATATCGCCCGCGAGTTTGCGGGAAAGACCGTCGTGGTGGTCACGCACGGCGGGATTCTCGACGCCGTGTATCGCGCCGCTTTCGACATCCCATGGAAGACGCCGCGCCCGTACGCCATCCCCAACGGGTCGATCAGCCGGGCCACCGCGTGCCTGCCGGGCCCGGCATTGCGGATCCATTTCTGGGCCGACCGCGACCACCTCGATGCGCCGGCAGACCCGCCGCGGTGATCCCGGCGCTTACTTGGCGGCGGGACCCCGCAGCTGGGATGCGGTCGGCAGGCCCCGATAGATCGTCGAGACCCCTGCCTCCAGCGAAGAGGGCGAGTGATGCGCCGGATCGGCGCCCCCGATCTGTTCGGCGGACGGGAAGTGGGCGGCGAGCCGGGAATGGATCTGGTCGGCCTGCTTGTGCAGGCCGTTGCGCTTGTAATTGGTGTACAGGCCCAACAGGCAATCCGCGATCTGGCGGCCATAGCGTTGCCGAAGGAATTCATCGCGCAGCGTGTCGTCGAGGATCCGCAGCGCCGCGGCATCTTCGCGGAGCCGCACCAGCCGGCGCGCAAGCCGCAACTGTTCCTCCATGGGCAGCGCCTTCAGGACCTTGGGTTGCGCCAGGCGCAGGAACGTCCTGCGCAATTCGTCGGTCGGCGTCTGCACTTTGGTCCACAGCAGGCGCAGGGCGGAATCCAGCAGCACCTCCTGATCGGATCCCAGCAAGGCCGCATTGAAGTAGGCGCACAGCAGGTCCGGGTTTTTGGGGGCCCGTTCCACCAGTTCGCGGTAGAGGCGGGTCGCGCGGCGGATATCCAGGCGGGTGGTCGCCTCCTGCGCCTGCTCGAGCAGGGACGCGCCGCGCGGAGGCGAACCGCCGGCGGCCGCGGGTTGTCGCGCGCGGGAGGCCGGCTTGCGGGCCAGCCATGCCAGCGGCAGGACGAGGACGATCCCCGCCGCAATCCAGGCCCAGAGCGGAATCGACGTGATGGCGTGCAAAGCGGTTCCCCGAGGGGTTGCGGGTGGGCCTTCCGGGGAATTCCCGGAAGGCCGCCCTATGATGGCCGAATTTTTCGCGACCGTCGATCCGGCAATCGGACGAAGAGCCCCCGGGTATAATGACAAGGTTTGCCCGGTTCCATTCCGCCCGCGTCTGCCCGCGGGCGCAGCCTGCCGACGGACCGGGGTTTCTCCAGGAGTCTCAGTGAGCCTGATCGATCGTTCACGCCCAGCGGCGTTGCTTGCGCTCGCCGATGGAACGGTGTTCCGCGGAATCTCGATCGGCGCCGATGGCGCGACGGTCGGAGAGGTCGTTTTCAATACCGCATTGACCGGATACCAGGAGATCCTTACCGATCCGAGCTATACGCGTCAGATCGTAACCCTGACCTATCCGCACATCGGCAACGTCGGCACCAACCCGGAGGATGACGAATCGCCATCGGTGTATGCCGCCGGACTGGTCGTGCGGGACTGCGCGCTGCGGAGTTCGAATTTCCGGGCGCGGCAGGATCTGCGCGCGTTCCTCGCGGAACGCAAGGTGGTGGCCATCGCCGACGTCGACACGCGCAGTCTGACGCGGCGCCTGCGCGACGGCGGCGCCCAGGCAGGCGCGATCGTGGTGGGCGACGATGCGGCGGCGGCGGTGGCGCTGGCACGCACGTTTGCCGGGATGAACGGTCTGGATCTCGCCTCGGAGGTGTCGACGCCCGACACCTACGCCTGGGATCAGACGGAATGGACGCTGGAAGGCGGATATGGCCGCTTGGCGACGCCGCATCGGCGCGTGGTGGCGTTCGATTTCGGCGTCAAGCGCAACATTCTGCGGATGCTGGCCGAACGCGGCTGCGGCGTGACGGTGGTGCCGGCGCGCACGAGCGCGGAAGAGGTGCTGCGCATGCGGCCGGACGGCGTGTTTCTCTCCAACGGCCCCGGCGATCCCGAGGCCTGCGATTATGCGGTGCGCGCGGCGGCGGATCTGGTCGACCGCGGCATCCCCACTTTCGGGATCTGCCTCGGACACCAGATCATGGCGTTGGCGTCGGGGGCGCGCACCGTGAAGATGAAGTTCGGTCACCACGGCGCCAACCATCCGGTGCAGGAACTGGACAGCGGCCGCGTCTACATCACCTCGCAGAACCATGGTTTCGCGGTCGATGCGCAGACGCTGCCGGCGAATTGCCGGGTGACGCACGTATCGCTGTTCGACGGCTCGCTCCAGGGGTTCGAGCGCACCGACCGGCCGGCGTTCTGCTTCCAGGGCCATCCGGAAGCCAGCCCGGGGCCCAAGGACATCGGCCCCCTGTTCGACCGCTTCGTGCAGCGCATCGACGCGGCCCGGACGGCGGGAACGGAGGCGCGCGGATGAGTCGAGCCGCCACCGGCGAGGATCGTCGCGGCGAAGCCATCGTCGCCGACGCGCTGGCGCAGGCCGCCGCCGCCCTGGCGTCGTTGCGCGCCGACACGGCGGCGGTCGCGGCGATCGCCCACGGCGGCGAGGCCGTTGCACGCTGCCTGCGCGCGGGCGGGCGGGTGTTCAGCTGCGGCAACGGCGGGTCGCTGTGCGACGCCATGCACTTCGCGGAGGAGCTTACCGGCCGGTTTCGCGGAGATCGGCCCGGCTATGCGGCGACCGCGATCGCGGATCCCGGCCACCTGTCGTGCGTGGCCAACGATTTCGGATTCGACCAGGTGTTTTCCCGTTACGTGCAGGCCCATGGCCGGCCGGGGGACGTCCTGGTCGCGATCAGCACCAGCGGGACCAGCCCCAACGTGGTGGCGGCGGCGCATGCCGCGCATGCTGCCGACATGACGGTGATCGCGCTGACCGGCCGCGCGGAGTGCGCGCTGGCCGATGTGGCGGACGTCCTGATCGCCACCCCGGCGGGCCGGTATTCGGACCGGGTGCAGGAACTGCACATCAAGGTTCTGCATACGCTGATCGAACTCGTTGAACATCATCTCGCTGGTCCGGCGGAGCGTGCCGCCGGAGCGGCGTAAATCCATCAAGGCGCCCAAGCAGGCGCAAAGCGAAGAACGCATGCCCCGTCGCCAAGACATTCATACGATTCTCATCATCGGTGCAGGCCCGATCGTCATCGGCCAGGCCTGCGAATTCGATTACTCCGGCGCGCAGGCATGCAAGGCGCTGCGGGAAGAGGGCTATCGCGTCGTGCTGGTCAACAGCAACCCCGCGACGATCATGACCGACCCGGAAATGGCCGACGTCACCTATGTCGAGCCGATCGTCTGGCAGGTGGTCGAGCGCATCATCGCGCGCGAGAAGCCCGACGCGATCCTGCCGACGATGGGCGGTCAGACGGCGCTCAACTGCGCGATGGACCTGCACCACAACGGCGTGCTGGAGCGCTACGGCGTGAAGCTGATCGGCGCCTCGCCGGCGGCGATCGAGAAGGCCGAGGACCGGCAGTTGTTCAAGGAGGCGATGACCCGCATCGGCCTCGGCTCCGCCGCGTCCGCGGTGGCGCACTCGCTGCCCGAGGCGCTTGCGGTGCAGGAGACGGTGGGATTTCCCGCGGTGATCCGGCCGAGCTTCACGCTGGGCGGCACCGGCGGCGGCATCGCCTACAACATGGAGGAGTTCGTCTCCATCTGCCAGCGCGGCCTGGAGCTGTCGCCGACGCGCGAGCTGCTGATCGAAGAGTCGCTCATCGGCTGGAAAGAGTACGAGATGGAGGTGGTGCGCGACGGCCGCGACAACTGCATCATCGTCTGCTCGATCGAGAACCTCGATCCGATGGGGATCCACACCGGCGATTCGATCACCGTGGCGCCGGCGCAGACCCTCACCGACAAGGAATACCAGCGCATGCGTGACGCGTCGATCGCGATCCTGCGCGAGATCGGCGTCGAAACCGGCGGCTCGAACGTGCAGTTCGCGATCAACCCGCGCGACGGCCGCATGATCGTGATCGAGATGAATCCGCGCGTCTCCCGGTCGTCGGCGCTGGCGTCCAAGGCCACCGGATTCCCGATCGCCAAGGTGGCGGCGAAGCTGGCGGTGGGGTACACGCTGGACGAGCTGCGCAACGACATCACCGGCGGCGTGACGCCGGCGTCGTTCGAGCCGACGATCGACTATGTCGTCACCAAGATTCCCCGCTTCGCCTTCGAGAAATTCCCGCAGGCCGACAACCACCTCACCACGCAGATGAAGTCGGTGGGCGAGGTGATGGCGATCGGCCGCACCTTCCAGGAGTCGTTCCAGAAGGCGCTGCGCGGCCTGGAGATCGGCACCGACGGCCTGAATGAGCGGTCCCGGGACCGCGACGAGATCGTCGAGGAAATCGGGGAGCCGGGTCCCGACCGCATCTGGTTCCTTGCCGACGCCTTCCGCATCGGCCTGACGCTCGACGAGATCGCCGAGGAAACCGGCATCGATCCCTGGTTCCTGGCCCAGATCGAGGAACTGGTGCAGATCGAGCAGCGGCTCGCGCAGAGCGCGATCGAAGCGCTGGATGCGCAGGACTGGATGCTGCTCAAGCGCAAGGGCTTTTCGGATTCGCGGATCGCCGGGCTGCTCGGGCGCAGCGCCGCCGAGGTGCGCGCGGCGCGGCGCGCCCATGGCGTGCAGCCGGTCTACAAGCGCGTCGATACCTGCGCGGCGGAGTTCGCCACCACGACGGCCTACCTCTACTCCACGTACGGCGAGGAGTGCGAAGCGGCGCCGACCGACCGGCGCAAGGTGATGGTGCTGGGCGGCGGGCCCAACCGCATCGGCCAGGGCATCGAATTCGACTACTGCTGCGTGCATGCGGCGCTCGCCCTGCGCGAGGACGGGTTCGAGACCATCATGGTCAATTGCAATCCGGAGACCGTTTCGACCGACTACGACACCTCCGACCGCCTGTACTTCGAACCGCTGACGCTCGAGGACGTGCTGGAGATCGTCGACCGCGAGCGGCCGGTCGGCGTGATCGTGCAGTACGGCGGCCAGACGCCGCTGAAGCTCGCCCGCGACCTCGAGGCCAACGGCGTGCCGATCGTCGGCACCACGCCCGATTCGATCGACATCGCGGAGGATCGCGAGCGGTTCCAGCAGCTTTTGCAGCGCCTCGGCCTGCGGCAGCCGCCCAACCGGACGGCCCGGACGGAAGCGGACGCCCTCCGGCTTGCCGACGAGATCGGCTTCCCGCTCGTCGTGCGGCCCAGCTACGTCCTGGGCGGGCGGGCCATGGAGATCGTGCACGAGCCGCGCGACCTCGAGCGCTACATGCGCGAAGCGGTCAAGGTGTCCAACGAATCGCCGGTGCTGCTCGACCGGTTCCTGGATGATGCGATCGAGGTCGACGTCGACTGCATCGCCGATGGCGACCAGGTGCTCGTCGCCGGCGTGATGGAGCACATCGAGCAGGCGGGGGTGCATTCCGGCGATTCCGCCTGTTCGCTGCCGCCGTACTCCCTTGCCGCCGAAACGGTCGCCGAGTTGAAGTCCCAGACCGCGGCGATGGCCCGCGCCCTGGGTGTGGTCGGCCTGATGAACGTGCAGTTCGCGATCCAGGAGGGCACGGTCTACGTGCTCGAGGTCAATCCGCGCGCTTCGCGCACGGTGCCGTTCGTTTCCAAGGCCACCGGGGTCCCGGTCGCCAAGATCGCGGCGCGCTGCATGCTGGGGCGCAGCCTGCGGGAGCAGGCGGTGCCGGTCGAGATCGTGCCGCCGTACTATTGCGTGAAGGAGGCGGTGTTCCCGTTCGCGCGCTTCCCCGGGGTCGATCCGCTGCTCGGGCCGGAGATGCGCTCCACCGGCGAGGTGATGGGCGTCGGCCGCAGCTTCGGCGAGGCGCTCTTCAAGTCCCAGCTGGCGGCGGGGGCGTCCCTGCCGCCGAAGGGGACGGTGTTCCTGTCGGTCAAGGACGCCGACAAGCCTCGTGCGGTCGAGATCGCGCGCCTGCTCCACGAAATGGGGTACTCCCTGGTGGCGACCCGCGGCACCGCCGTCGCCGTGGAGGCCGCCGGCGTGCCGGTCAAGGTCGTGAACAAGGTCAAGGACGGCCGGCCGCACGTGGTCGATCTGCTCAAGAACGGCAACATCGATCTCGTCATCACCACGGTGGAAGAGAAGCGCGCGCCGATCGCCGACTCGCGGTCGATCCGCACCACGGCCCTCGCGCAGCGGGTGACCTACTACACGACGGTGGCCGGCGGCCGTGCCGCGGTGGAAGGGATGCGACACCTCGCGGAACTCGAGGTTTATGATTTGCAGTCTTTGCATCGACAGTTGTAGGGAACGGTTTTTCATGGCGGCAATTCCGATCACCGCGCGCGGCGCGGAACGGCTCAAGGCGGAGCTGAATCGACTCAAGGCGGTCGATCGCCCGAACGTCATCCAGGCGATCAAGGAGGCCCGCGAGAAGGGCGACCTCTCCGAGAACGCGGAGTACGACGCGGCGCGCGAGCGCCAGGGCTTCATTGAAGGACGGATCCAGGAACTCGAAGGAAAGCTTTCGAGCCTGCAGATCATCGACCCGGCCGCGGTCGATGCGGGAGACCGCATCGTGTTCGGCGCGACGGTCGAACTGGAAGACGCCGAATCGGGGACGCAGGTGCGTTACCAGATCGTCGGCGACGACGAGGCGGACATCAAGGAAGGGTTGATCTCGGTGTCGAGCCCGATCGCGCGCGCGCTGATCGGCCGCAGCGTCGGCGATGTCGCGACGGTGGCGGCGCCCGGCGGCAACCGCGAGTACGAAATTCTGGACGTCTGCTACCGATGACCGCACACCCCCTCTTCCGCAGCGGCGGGAGAGGGCGGTGGTGCGGGTGTCGGCAGCATGGGTGGCGGTCGCACGCGGAGCCGATATCCGCGTGCTCGTTGCCGGCAACCTGCGCAGGCTGCCGGCGCCTGCTTCACTCCTCCGGTTTCGGCCGGAACAATACGAACACCCGCCCGATTGCCTGGATGCGCGCAGCGCCGAGCTGCTCGGCGATCCGCCGGAACATCGCTTCGCGTTCTTCGCGTTCGGTTCCGCCGGCGCGGACCTTGATCAGGCCGTGGGCGGTGAGCGCGCGGTCGATTTCCTTGAGCGCGGCGTCGCTCAGTCCGGCTGCGCCCAGCAGAACCACGGGCTTGAGTGCGTGCGCCTGCGCTCGCAGATGCAGGATTTGTTCTTGGGGAAGGGAAAGTTCGCGGGGAGTTGCTTCGGTCATGCGCCGATGGTACCCCATGCGGGGGATTGCTGAGATGAGTGCGGACAAACCCGCCGGGAAGAAACCGGCCAAAGCTGCGGGGAAACCCCCGGTTAAATCTGCGAAGGCCGCCCGTCCCGCCCCCAAGGGCGGCGTCGACGGTCGGCCCGCGGTTGCGAAGGGTGCCAAATCCAAGCATCGATCCAACCGTGCCTGGATCGACCGCCACGTCAACGACCCGTATGTTCAGGCGGCGACGCGCCACGGCTATCGTTCGCGCGCGGCATACAAGCTGGCCGAGATCGACGACAAGGATCGGCTGTTGCGTCCGGGCATCACGGTGGTCGATCTGGGGGCGGCGCCGGGCAGCTGGACCCAGGTCGTGGTGGAGCGGCTGCGGATCGGCGCCGGGCCGGGCCCGGGCGGACGCCCGCCGGCCCGGGTCATCGCGCTCGACATCCTGCCGATGGATCCGATCCCCGGAGTGGAGATCATCCAGGGCGATTTCCGGGAGGAGGCGGTCGCCGCCCGTCTGGCCGCCGCCTTGCAGGGGGAGCAGGTGGACCTCGTCCTCTCCGACATGGCCCCGAATCTGAGCGGAATCGGGGCCGCCGACGCGGCGCGCAGCGCGCATCTGTGGGACTTGGCGCTGGAGTTTGCGCTCGCCCACTGCAAGCCCGACGGAGCGCTCCTGATCAAGGTGTTCCAGGGGAGCGGGTACAGCCAGTTCGTCGAACAGCTGAAACGCCGGTTTGGGCGGGTTGCCGTGCGCAAACCCCCTTCCTCCCGTCAGGAATCGGCAGAAACGTATTTGCTGGCGCAGGGGCGGAAGGCGGCATGACGGCGGGAGAATCGGCGTGATCCCCAATCCCGGTAAAAGGATTGCCTCCAGGGATTGAAATTCCCGCCCGGAACCCTCATAACGGATCTGTCACAAGCCCCTCGGATGGGCATAAAATGCCACTGTCTGCCCTTTTCTGGCAGATCACCCGCGCCGCCGTCGTGTCCGGCAGGAGATTGCATTGAACAACAACACCTTCGCGAAAGCCGCCGTATGGCTCGTGATCGCGGTCGTCCTTTTCACGGTGTTTCAGAAACTGGAGCATGGGGTGGGCGGGAACGTCCAGGAGATCCCCTATTCGCAGTTCGTCGCCGATGTGCATGCCGGGCGCGTGAAGAGCGCGCGGATCGAGGAAACATCGCCCGGGATGACCGACATCATCGCGCAGACCACCGACGGCTCGCAGATCCGCACGACCGGTACCCTGTGGGACCGCGGGATCTTCAAGGATCTGCTCGATGCCAACGTGCGTTTCGATTTCGAGCAGCATGAGCCGCAGTCGCCGTTGTTGAGCTTCTTCTACGCCTTCGGCCCGGTGATCCTGCTGATCGGCGTCTGGGTCTTCTTCATGCGGCAGATGCAGGGCGGCGGGCGCGGCGGCGCGTTCTCGTTCGGCAAATCGCGGGCGCGCATGCTCGACGAGTCCAACAACACGGTCACGTTCGCCGATGTCGCGGGCTGCGACGAGGCGAAGGAAGAGGTGCAGGAACTGGTCGAGTTTCTGCGCGATCCGTCGAAATTCCAGAAGCTGGGGGGGCGCATTCCGCGCGGCGTACTGATGGTGGGTTCGCCCGGCACCGGCAAGACCCTCCTCGCCAAGGCGATCGCCGGCGAGGCCAAGGTCCCGTTCTTCTCGATCTCGGGTTCGGATTTCGTCGAGATGTTCGTCGGCGTCGGCGCCGCGCGCGTCCGCGACATGTTCGAGACGGCCAAGAAGCACGCGCCGTGCATCATTTTCATCGATGAAATCGACGCGGTGGGCCGCCAGCGCGGTGCCGGCCTGGGTGGCGGCAACGACGAGCGCGAGCAGACCCTGAACCAGATGCTGGTCGAAATGGACGGCTTCGAAACCGGCCAGGGAATCATCGTCATCGCCGCGACCAACCGCCCGGATGTCCTCGATCCGGCGCTGCTCCGCCCCGGTCGCTTCGACCGGCAGGTGGTGGTGCCGCTGCCCGACATCCGCGGGCGCGAGCAGATCCTTGCCGTGCACATGCGCAAGGTGCCGATCGGGTCGGACGTGCAGGCGGATGTCCTTGCGCGCGGGACCCCGGGGTTCTCGGGCGCCGATCTCGCCAACCTCGTCAACGAGTCGGCCCTCTTCGCCGCGCGGCGCAATGCGCGCGTGGTGGAGATGGAGGATTTCGAGAAGGCGAAGGACAAGATCATGATGGGCGCGGAGCGCAAGTCCATGGTCATGACCGAGGACGAGCGCCGCAACACGGCGTATCACGAGTCCGGCCATGCCGTGGTGGCGCGCCTGCTGCCGAAGACCGATCCGGTCCACAAGGTCACGATCATTCCCCGCGGCCGTGCGCTGGGGGTGACGATGCAATTGCCCGAGCAGGACCGCTACGCCTACGATCGCGACTACCTGCTGGCGCGGATCGCGGTGCTCTTCGGCGGGCGCGTCGCCGAGGAGGTGTTCATGAAGCAGATGACCACCGGGGCGAGCAACGACTTCGAGCGGGCGACGCAGATGGCGCGCGACATGGTCACGCGCTACGGCATGAGCGACATCCTCGGGCCGATGATCTACGCTGAGAATGAAGGCGAGGTGTTCCTCGGCCGTTCGATCACCCGCACCGTCACGATGTCCGAAGACACCATGCGCAAGGTCGACGGCGAGATCCGGCGCATCATCGACGACCAGTACGGTCTGGCGCGCCATCTGCTCGAGACGCATCGCGACAAGGTGGAAGCGATGGCCAAGGCCCTGCTGGAGTGGGAGACCATCGACTCCGAGCAGATCGCCGACATCATGGAAGGCCGCCCGCCGCGGCCGCCGAAGACGTCGACGCCCGCCGCCAGCAGCGGCAGTTCCAGCACGCCGCCGAGCGGCGGCGTTCCCGAAGCCACGACGCAGCCAGCCTGAAAATTCCCCCTCCCGGGCGGGAGGGGGTCTGTGCCGTCCCGGTGAAACCGCATTCCGCCCCCCCGCTGCCCTGGCACTGCGGGGCGCATCTCCTTTCCCTCGAACGCCCATGCATCATGGGCGTTCTCAATGTCACCCCCGATTCCTTTTCGGATGGCGGCCGCTATGCCGCGGTCGAGGCGGCGGTTGGCCATGCACGGCGCCTGATCGACGAGGGCGCCGACATCCTGGATGTTGGCGGCGAGTCGACCCGGCCCGGTGCGGCGCTCGTTCCGCCCGAGATCGAGTTGGCGCGCGTGCTGCCCGTGCTGGAGGCGCTACGGGGCGTGCCGGTGCCGATTTCGGTCGACACCAGCCGCCCGGGAGTGATCGCCGCGGCACTGCGTGCGGGCGCGTCGATCATCAATGACGTGCGATCGCTGTCGGTGCCCGGTGCCCTGGATGTCGTGCGCGAAGCCGACTGCGGTGTGGTGCTGATGCACATGCAAGGGGCTCCGGCGACCATGCAGACGCGGCCCGATTACCACGACGTGGTGCGCGAGGTGGCGGGATGGCTCGCGCAGCGCCGCGATGCCGTGTGCGCGGCGGGCGTGGCGCGAGAGCGCATCGCGCTCGATCCCGGTTTCGGATTCGGAAAGTCGCATCGCCACAACTGCGCGCTGCTGGCCGGGCTGGCCGCGCTGCAGGATCTGGGCCATCCGCTGCTGGCGGGCCTGTCGCGCAAATCGACTCTCGGGGAGATCACCGGGCGTCCGGTGGGCGAACGGCTTGCCGCATCGATTGCGGCGGCCCTGATCGCAGTCCAGAATGGCGCCCGCATCGTGCGCGTGCACGACGTGGCGGCGACGCGCGACGCGCTCGCGGTGTGGGAGGCGGTGTCGTTGGAATTCGGTGAGGAGGAGAAAACGTAGTGAAACGCAAATACTTCGGAACCGACGGCGTTCGAGGCACCGTCGGCCAGGAACCGATCACGCCGGATTTCGTGTTGCGGCTCGGACACGTCGCCGGCCGGGTGCTCGCGCATCAGAATGCCGTCGGGCGGCCGGCCGTCTTGATCGGCAAGGACACGCGGGTTTCCGGCTACATGCTCGAAGCGGCGTTGGAGGCCGGCTTTTCCAGTGCCGGCGTCGACGTCGTGCTCTGCGGTCCGCTGCCTACCCCGGCGGTGGCCTACCTGACCCGCGCGCTGCGCCTCAACGCCGGCGTCGTCATCAGCGCCTCGCACAACCCGTATCCCGACAACGGCATCAAGTTCTTCTCGGGCGGTGGCCGCAAGCTCCCCGACGAAACCGAGTTGGCGATCGAGCGCGGGCTCGCCGAGCCCATGATCTGTGCTCCGTCGCCGCAGTTGGGCAAGGCGCGGCGCCTGGATGATGCCGCCGGGCGGTACATCGAGTTCTGCAAAGGGACGTTCCCCGCCGAGATCGATCTCAAGGGATTGCGCCTGCTCGTCGACTGCGCAAACGGCGCCGCCTATCACGTTGCGCCGGCGGTGTTCCACGAACTGGGGGCCGATGTCGTCACCGTCGGGGTGTCGCCGAACGGATTCAACATCAACGACGGCGTCGGCGCGGTCCATACCGAAGGCTTGAGCGCGTTGGTGCGCGAGCACGGCGCGGATTTCGGGATTGCGCTCGACGGCGATGCCGACCGGGTCGTGATGACCGACCGCGACGGGCGCTTGTACAACGGTGACGAACTGCTGTATGTGATCGCCTGCGACCGCATGCGCAAGGGCCCGATCGGCGGCGTCGTCGGCACGCTGATGACGAACTACGCCGTCGAACGGCGTTTTGCGGAAATGGGGGTTCCGTTTCAGCGCGCCAATGTCGGGGACCGCTATGTCCTGGATCTGCTCGAGCGCAACGGCTGGCTCTACGGCGGCGAAGGCTCGGGGCATCTCCTCTGCCTCGACCGCCACACGACGGGCGACGGTATCGTCAGCGCCTTGCAGGTCCTGGCCGCGGTACGCCGGTCCGGCCGGACGCTCGCCGAGTTGACCGCGGACCTGCCGATGCTTGCGCAGGTCATGATCAACGTCCGGGTCGCGCCCGGGTTCGCGTGGAAAGAGCATGGGGCGCTGGCACGGGAGCTCGGCGAGGTCGAGCACGAGATCGCGGGCCGGGGGCGCATCCTGATCCGGCCCTCGGGAACCGAACCGGTATTGCGGATCATGGTCGAGGCGGCGGACGCGGGCGTGGCGAAGGGCTATTGCGACCGCTTGGCCGCGACGCTCGCGCCATAAATAATGTGTCATGTCACAATCCTGTGGTAATTCGGTCATAGACTGGTGTTGCCCATGGAGTACAGCAACTTGAAGAACCCAATCGATGCGGACGGCCCGGACGTGCGATACGCCGCCGGGGGCGCGCGCGGTGACGCCGCCGCCGACTCGGCCGCCGCCGCCCCGCAATCCCGGGCGGCGGCTGCGGCCGGGCCGGCGGCCGGCGACGTCAAGGTGGAGGTTGCGGGCCTGAATTTCTATTACGGTTCGGTTCGTGCGCTCAAGGACATCTCCCTGACCGTCTACCGCAACCGGGTGACCGCGCTGATCGGCCCGTCCGGCTGCGGCAAATCGACGTTCCTGCGCTGTTTCAATCGCATCCACGACCTCTATCCAGGCAACCGCTACGACGGCGCGATCCGCCTGCAGCCGGAAAACATCAACATCCTGTCGCGCGACGTCGATCCGATCGATGTGCGGATGCGCATCGGCATGGTGTTCCAGAAGCCCAGTCCGTTTCCCACCACGATCTTCGAGAACGTCGCGTACGGCCCGCGCCTGCAGGGCGTGCCGTCGCGCGCGGCCTTGGAGGAGAAGGTCGAGAGCGCCTTGCGCGGCGCCGCCCTGTGGGACGAGGTCAAGGACCGCCTCCATGGTTCGGCGACCAATCTTTCGGGCGGGCAGCAGCAGCGGCTGTGCATCGCGCGCGCGCTGGCGACGGACCCCGAACTGCTGCTGTTCGACGAACCCACCTCGGCGCTCGACCCGATCGCCACCGCATCGATCGAGGAACTCATTTCGACGCTCAAGGAGCGGGTCTCGATCCTGATCGTCACGCACAACATGCAGCAGGCCGCGCGCTGCTCCGATTACACGGCATTCCTGTACATGGGCGAGCTTATCGAGTTCGGCGGGACGGACCAGATCTTCATCCGGCCGGCACGCAAGCAGACCGAGGACTACATCACCGGGCGGTTCGGATAGAAGGAACGACATCGTGGGCACCAGCGAACATCTCTCCAAACAGTACGACCAGGAACTCGAAGGCCTGCGCGCGCGCATCCTGCAGATGGGCGGCCTGGTCGAGTCGCAGCTGCAGCTCGCCATCGATGCGTACGAGCATCCCGATTCGCGGGCGGGCGACGACGTGATGGCGGTCGAGCAGCGCGTCAACGAGGAGGAAGTGGATCTCGATCGCGTGGTCGTCAACCTGATCGTGCGCCGTCAGCCCACGGCGGGTGACCTGCGCCTCATCATCGGCGTGGCGCGCATCGTCACCGATCTCGAGCGCATCGGCGACGAGGCGACCAAGGTCGCCCGCGCCGCGAAGTGGCTGATCGACAATCAGCGCAGCGTCCGCACGCCGCGCCTGCGCGACATCCACCAGTCCGCGGTGGCGGCGGCGGGCATGCTGCGCGGCGTGCTCAACGCATTCGCGCATCTCGACGCGGCGGCCGCAGCGGCCATCATCGAGGAGGATCGCGGCGTCGACCAGCAGTTCCAGTCGATCATGCGACAGCTGATCACGTTCATGATGGAAGATCCGCGGACGATTTCCGCGGCGCTCGATGCCGTGTGGGTCGCCAAGGCGATCGAACGGATCGGCGACCATGCCAAGAACATCGCCGAGCACGTGATCTTCGTCGTGCAGGGCGCCGACGTGCGGCATGCCACGCCCGAGCAGATCGCGCGCGCAGTTTCCCCCCAGGAGTGAGTGTCATGGCCAATGCATCGATCCTTGTCGTGGAAGACGAACCGGCGATCCAGGAACTCGTCGCGTTTTCCTGCGGCAACAGCGGCTACCGCGTACGCAAGGCCGATTCGGTCGGTGCCGCGGAGAGCGCGATCCGCGGCGAGCTTCCGGATCTCGTGATCCTGGACTGGATGCTGCCCGATCGCGCCGGGATCGATTTCCTCCGCGACCTGCGCAAATCCGAGCGCACGCGTTCGGTGCCGGTGATCATGCTCACCGCCAAGGGCTCGGAGGGCGACCGCATCGCCGGCCTCGACGGGGGTGCCGACGACTATGTCGTCAAGCCGTTTTCCCCCCGCGAGCTGGTGTCGCGCGTGCGTGCGGTGTTTCGCCGCCGATCCCCCGAAAAGAGCGGCGAGTCGGTCGTCTACGGGCCGCTGCGGATCGATCCGCAGCGCCACGAGGTGCAGATCGACGGCCGCGAGGTGAAGATGGGACTGGCCGAGTTCAAGCTGCTGGTCTTCCTTGCCGGCCATCCGGAGCGCGTGTTTTCCCGCAGCCAGTTGCTCGACAACGTCTGGGGCGATCATGTGTTCATCGAGGAGCGGACGGTGGATGTCCATGTGCTCCGCCTGCGCAAGGCGCTGACGGTGGCCAATGCCCAGAACATGGTGCAGACCGTGCGCGGCCTCGGATATCGCCTGTCGGTGAAACTCGATTCCTGAGCGGCTCCGGCTTCGTTTTCCGACTGTGCCCGATCTGGCCCTTCGCCCCTGGCGCATCGTCCTGCCGGCCATCGCCGGCCTGTGCGCGCTGGCGCTCGTCTGCGTGCTCCTGGCGCGCGTCTTCGGCGCCGAGGTTGCCCTCGCGGTCGCGGCGGGCGTGCTCATCGCACTCTACGCGGTGCAGTTGTACTACCTGGGTGCCCTGGGCAGCTGGCTGGGGCGCCCCGCGCTGGACGGAATTCCCGGCGGCTTCGGCGTCTGGGCCGACGTGTTCGCCCGGCTGCACCGATGGCACCGCGACAGCGAGATCGGCCGCCGCCGCCTCATCGACAACGAAGAGCGGTTCCGGCGCACGATCAGCGCACTTCCGGACGGCCTCATTCTGGTCGATGTCTCGATGCAGATCGAGTGGTGCAATCCGGTGGCGGAAAAGCATCTCGGGATTTCGCTCAAATCCGACTATGGCCTGCGCCTCACCAACCTCGTGCGCGATCCGCAACTGGTCGCGTACGTCACCGGCGGCAACTATTCGCGTGAACTCGTGTTTCGTCCGATGGCAAGGCCCTCGGCGGTGCTGTCGCTGGACGTGATCGAGTTCGAGCCGGCGCGGTCGATCATCATCACCCGCGACGTCACCCAGAGCGAACGCGTCGACGCGATGCGCCGGGACTTCGTCGCCAACGTGTCGCACGAACTGCGGACGCCGCTGACGGTCATCAAGGGCTTCCTCGAATCGTTCGCCGATTCCGATGTCGATCTCGGCCCGGTGCGACGCAACCATCTGCAGCTCATGATGGAGCAGGCCGACCGCATGCACCGTCTGATCGAGGACCTGCTGATGCTGTCCCGCCTGGAATCGGAAGCCTCGGTCCAGGCCGAGGACGTCGACGTCGGACAGCTCGTCCGGGAGGTGGCCGACGAGGCGCGGACGCTTTCCGCCGGGCGCCATCGCATCGTCGTCGACGTCGAGACGCCGTGGCACGTGCGCGGCAGCCGCGACGAACTGCGCAGCGCATTCGGCAATCTCGCGATCAACGCCGTCCGCTATACGCCCGATGGCGGCACGGTGCGCCTGCGCTGGGCGGCCGCGGCCGGCGGTGCGGTGTTCGAGGTCGCCGACAGCGGAATCGGCATCGCCCCCGAGCACATTCCGCGCCTGACCGAACGGTTCTACCGCGTCGAAAAGGGCCGCTCGCGCGGCACCGGCGGCACCGGGCTCGGTCTGGCGATCGTCAAGCACGTCGTGCTGCGTCACGACGGACGCCTGGAAATCGAATCGCAGGTCGATCGCGGCAGCCGGTTCACCGCCTGGCTGCCGGCTGCGCGCATCCTGCCGGTCGCGGGCGGCGCGGTGGAGGAAGCCAGGAGCGAGTCCGCAGGGTGAGACCGTGCCGAACGGCGCAAAACACGGTATCATGTCGCGCTTTCGGGGTGTAGCGCAGCCTGGTAGCGCACCTGCCTTGGGCGCAGGGGGTCGGAGGTTCGAATCCTCTCGCCCCGACCAGTAGTTTCGCGACCCCCCGGGCCCGTTCGTTCCTGCCCGTAGCTCAGTTGGATAGAGCATCAGCCTTCTAAGCTGAGGGTCGCTGGTTCGAGTCCGGCCGGGCAGGCCAGGTTCCCGGCCGTTTGCGGTGGCTGTAGCTCAGTTGGTAGAGTCCCGGATTGTGATTCCGGTTGTCGTGGGTTCGAGTCCCATCAGCCACCCCACTCAATATCCTCGTAAGTCGCTGAATCTCCTCGGGAAACATCTCGAGTCCCGCTCACTCCGTCTCACTCGGTTTCACCCCGTTTTCGCCTGCTTTTCCGTTTTCAGGGTGCCCGCTTTCGGCGAGCCCGGCGAGGAAAAATGCTGCAGGAACGATGCTCCGGTGTTCTTTCCGAAGTCCTGAAGGCGGCACCCGACCCCCGCGTTTTGGCGTGGTTGAAAGGCCAGTCGTTGTCGTCGTTGTTCACGACGACGGTAACGAGGGGCGAAGTCCTGTATGGGATTCGATTGCTATCCGACGGCACGCGTCGTCCGGGTTTGTGGGACGCGGCCCTGGCGATTTTCAATGAAGACTTCGACGGACGCGTTTTGAGTTTTGATGCCGACGCGGCGGCTGCCTTTGCGGAAATCGGCGCTGCGCGGCGGGCAGCCGGGAAGCCGATCCGCCAATTCGATGCAATGATCGGCGGCATGGCCCGTTCCCGCGGGGCGAGCATTGCGACCCGCAACATGCGCGATTTCGATGACTGCGGAATTGGAGTTGTCGATCCTTGGGCGGTGTGGGGTGGGCTCGGGCTGGGCTGACACGGCTACGCCGCACGCCGGTCATCACCCGGGAACGGTCTCCGCAATCAGCGCATCAGCCGGGATGCCCAGGCGCTGGATCTCCTGCCCCGCGCTACGCTATTGCGCTCCAGGACCGCCTGCCGCCAGGGGATGAAAACCAGGTTCCGCGATGCCCGCCAGGACTTCCTGGAGCGCGGCGGCGGCATCCGCGGAGTTCAGGGTGTTGAGGTTCGCCACGGCCCCGTCGCCGCTGTGGGAGATCCGGTCCGCCTGCACTTCGACGCAACGCTCGAACAGGTTGCGGACGAAGCGACCGTTGTCGGTTGTCCGGCCCGCGTCGTACAACTGCTGGAACCGGTTGCGCAGGAACGATTCCGCGGTGGGCTCCAGTACGTACTCGGAGTCGCGGCAAAAGGACTCGAAAATTCCGAAGAGTTCGTTCGGTTCATAGTCGTCGAACTCGATGTAGTGGTTGAAGCGCGAACGCAGCCCGGGATTGCTTTCGATGAACACCCGCATCGGGTCGGTATATCCGGCAACGATGACCACCAGACGGTCGCGATAGTCCTCCATGGTCTTGAGGAGCGTATCGATGACTTCCTTGCCGAAGTCGCTTTCCCCGGTGCCTTGCGCCAAGGCATACGCTTCATCGATGAAGAGGATGCCGCCGATGGCCGATTCCAGCACCTGCCGCGTCTTGAGTGCCGATTGACCGACGTAGCCGGCGACCAGTCCGGCGCGGTCCACCTCGATGAGATGGTTGGAAGCGGTGATTCCCAACGTGTAATAGAGGTCGGCAAGGATCCGCGCGACCATCGTCTTGCCGGTCCCGGGGTTGCCGACAAACACGAGATGCTGGGAAAACCCGACCGGCGCCCGCCTCCCCGTTTCGGCACGCGCGTGCTGGATGCGGACAAAGTCGCAAAGGCGGTGCACCTGCGCCTTGACTCGTTCCAGCCCGACCAGACCGTCGAGGCGCTTCAGCGCCGCCTCATGGCTCGCTTCGACGTCGCCATCCGCCGGCAGTGGGGATCCCGTCGCCTTTTCGACGTCGACCGCGAGGATCGACTTCAGATCGGCGGTCGACACCTGGGACATCCAGACCACGCGCTGAGCCTGTGCTTCGACGATCTTCTCGAACAGGTTGCGAACGTATCGGGCATTTCCGAAGTGCTGCCGCTGCTGTCGGATCTCGCGCGCGAACAGCGCTTGCAGGCCGGAATTCGTCGTGTCGCTCAGGGTGTAGGAGGCCTGCTCGCAGAAGTGGATGAGGATCTGCAGCAGCTCGGCAGCGCTGTAGTCGGGGAACCGGATGTACCGGTTGAAACGCGACGCGAGGCCGGGATTCGAGTTGATGAACTCTTCCATCTCGGATACGTAGCCTGCCACGATCACCACCAGGTCGTCGCGATGGTTCTCCATCAGCTGCAGCAGCGTTTCGATCGCTTCGCGGCCGAAATCCTGTTCGCCGCCCTTGGCAAGGGAGTAGGCCTCATCGATGAACAGGATGCCGCCGAGGGCGGATTCCACGATCTTGTGCGTCTTGACCGCCGTTTGGCCGACGTACTCCGCAACCAGGCCCGCGCGGTCGGTCTCGACGACTTTGTCGGTCTTCAATATGCCCAGTCGGAGATAGAGGCCGGCAATGATCCGAGCCACCGAGGTCTTGCCGGTCCCGGGGTTGCCGATGAAGACCATGTGCCGGGACGGAAAGTGGGGGACGCTGAGCCCTTGGCGCGCGCGCAGACTCTGCACGTGAATGTAGCTCGCCTGCCGGAAGATCTCGCCGCGCACGGCACCCAGCCCTATGAAGCCCGCGAATGCCGCGTCGAGGAAGTCGACGATCGATTCCGCGCCGCGTATCGAGGCTCCGGACATCGAGGCTGCGGACATCGAGGCTCCGAAAATCGAGGGCCTCGAGCCCGATGGCGTCGAATCCCCCCGGTCGTCGGCGGTCCGTCCGTCGTGCGTTTCCGGGTGCTGCGGGTTCGCGGCGGATTTCTTGTGCGCGCATTCCGCATACCAATGTCGCGCCTCTTCCAGGTCCTTCGTTACGCCCAGGCCGTTTTCATACATCCGGCCCAGGCTGTTGCAGGCCTCGGCGTACCCTTGCCCGGCGGCGAGCCGGTTCCAGTGGAGGCTCCTTTCATAGTCGACGGCGACGCCGATCCCGCGTTCGTAGGCGATGGCCAATGCGCTCTGGGCCTCGGGTCTGCCATGCTCGGCCGCCGATCGGTACCACTCGGCAGCCTCCACGGGGTTCTTCGCCACGCCGTACCCGTTTGCCAGCGCATAACCAAGGTCATACTGCGCGATCGCATCTCCGTGCTCGGCCGCCAGGCGAAACCAGTGCACGGCCTGCGCCTCGTCCAGCGCAACGCCCGACCCCACGGCATGGTGATATCCCATTTCGCGCTGCGCCGGTGCGTCGCCGGCATCGGCGGCAAGGCGAAGGCGGCGAATCCCTTCCACGACATCTTCCGGCACGCCGCGGCCATGCAGCAGCGCAAACGCAAGATAGCGCTGCGCCTCGATATCTCCTTGTTCGGCGGCAAGGCGGAACCAGCGGACGGCTTCCCCTTCGTCCTTGCCGACCCCTTCGCCATTGGCGTAACGCTGGCCGAGCACGCGCTGCGCGACCGCATCCGGGGGACGGAAGCCGGTTCCCTGGGCGCGTTCGCGGAGTTCCAGTACCGTGAGTTTTTCGTATTGCATACGCATGAACCAACGCGCACTGACTTCGGTTATCCGGTGCCGGGGGCGCTTGTGTTGCTTCATCCGTCAGCCCGACCGCAAAGACCCGTTCCGGATCCGCGGGAGTGGCCGCATGCCGGACGAGGGAAATTATCCGCGCAAAACGGGCCCCGCAGCCAGGAAATCCGTTCCGGCGTGCCGGGCAGCACGACTTCCGTCGTGGTGCCACTCGCTCTCGGCGACTTCGGGCGTCCGGCCGCAGCGCCGGGCAACTTCCGATGATTCGAGATGGACGGTCTGCGCCGACTGAATTTTGATCCGGGGGCGACAGCAAAGCAGCGTGGTCATCGAGAAGATCGAGAAGATCGAGTCGATGCTGCTCGCACACCAGCACTCGGTTGTGTCGGGTTCCGAACCGGGCAAGGCGCTGTTTTACCTGGCCGGGCAATGGTCAAAACTCATCCGCTTCCTTGATCGCGGCGACGTCGGCCTGGACAACCACTTCTGTGAGAACGCGTTGCGCCCCTTCGCGATTGGCCGCAAGAAATCCTCGTGCTCCTGCCCGCCGCCAAGACCGCCGACGACTACGACGCGCTCTTGCCCTGGCGGGTCGCTTCGTCGAAACCCTGATTCCGCCTCTACCATGCTCCGTTACCCCGGCATAGCGGTGGGGTTCCTCGATCGCTTACCGACGGTTGCCGTGTTCTGTCGAAATCGCTTGAAAATCGGGCGCTATTGAGCCCGTTGCCGTCGCGCAGGGCTCCCAGAATGGAGGCTGACGGGAGCAGGGTTTTTTGTCCCCGGTGGTGCAGCCCAGCCACGCGTCAAGCCAACAAGAAAAAATGGGGGTTCCATGATGGGCGGGAAAGTCCTTGCGTTCGCGTGCGTTGCCGCGATTTGCGGCACGGCGTTTGCGGCGGAGCCGCCCGGCGGCGGGAACATTCTTCAGGCGATGCCGCAGATTCCTGCGCCGGCGAAGCCGGTTCCGGAGATCCGGATCGAGCGCGGCGGCGTGTCGTCGGGCGCGGTGACGGATCGCACATTGATTGTCGTCAAACATCTGCGCATCACTGGCGCGCAGGCATATCCCGATGACCGGCTGATTGCGGTTTCCGGGTTTGCGCCGGGGACATTCACGCTTTCCGATCTGCGCAAGATGGCGGAACGGATCACGGCCTTTTATCGCAAGCACGGGTATTTCGTCGCGCGCGCCTACGTTCCGGCGCAGGAGATCCGCAATGCCACGGTCACGATCCACGTGATCGAAGGGCGGTATGGGCAGGTTTCGATCCACAACCAGACGAATCTCTCCGGCCGTCTGGCGAAGCAATTGCTGGGCACGGTGCGAAGCGGAGAAGCGGTGCAGGCCGCCCCGCTGGAACGGGGCTTGTTGCTGCTCTCGGATGTTCCGGGGGTGGACGTGCGTTCGACCCTGGTGCCGGGCGCTTCGGTCGGTGCCTCGAACCTGATCGTGAAGGTCACGCCCGGGCCCAAAGTGTCGGGGAGTTTCTACGGCGACAACGAGGGCAACCCGTACACGGGGTCGAACCGGGTGGGGATGAACTTTACGCTCAACGATCCGACCGGGCATGGCGATGCGCTGTCTGGCAACGTCCTGCATTCCACCGGCGAGGACTACGGGCGCGTGGCCTACCAGACGCAGATCGGCGCGGCCAAGATGGGGGTGGCGCTTGCCGACATGGGATACCTGCTCGGCAACGCGTTTGCCGGCCTGAACGCCAACGGAACGGCGAAGATCAAGAGCATTTATGGGAGCTACCCGATTCTTCGCGGGCGGGCGAACAATTTGTACGCGCAACTCGATTACGACGACAAGCAGTTCGAGGATCTGGTGAACGCCACCGCGTCGGTGTCGGACCGGCATGCCGGGGTCTGGATGGCCAACGTCAATGGGGATCATCGCGACCCTGGTGGTGCCGACACCTATTCGTTCACCTTCACCGATGGGCGGATCGACATTCAGAACGCGGCGGCGCTCACGCAGGACGCGAGCACGGCGCGTTCTGCGGGGCAGTATGAGAAGTTTTCGCTATCGACGTAGCGCGAGCAGATGGTGACCGACACGATGTCGTTCTACGGGGCCCTGCACGGGCAGGTGGCCTCCAAAAATCTCGACATCTCCGAGAAGATGGAGTTGGGCGGCGCCGATGGAGTGCGGGCCTATCCGGAGGGCGAGGCGTTCGGCGACGAGGGCTATGTGCTCAATCTTGAGGCGCACAAGCTGGTTTCGTGGAACGCGATTCCGGGTCAGAAGCAGTTGGTGGCGTTTGTGGACACGGGGCTGATGAAGCTCGACAAGACGCCCTGGGCGGCGGGGCTGAACGTGCGCAAGCTCTCCGGGTTCGGGTTTGGGGTGAACTGGATCGCTAGCGAGAACCGGTTTCTCGTGAAGACGTACTACGCGCACACCCTGGGCGCCGCGCTTGCGACCTCGATTCCGTCCGGTTCGAGCCAGTTCTGGATCCAGGCGGTGCGCTATTTCTGATTTTCCTGCCCCACATTCTTATGTGGGGTGGGGGCGTGATGGTTGGTAGTGGCGGCTCGCCGCCAGAGAAAAACAGGACCAGGGCCATGAACAAAATCCACCGCTCGCTGTGGAACGAGATTGCTGGAAATTTTGTTGCGGCTTCGGAATTGGCGTCCAGTCGGGGCAGGCGGACGTCGTCCGAGCGCGGTTGCGGCGTCATTCCGGGGGGCGCGGGATTTGCGGCCAATGCACTGGCGGCATCCGTTCTGCTGGCATTGGGGGCAAATACCTGGGCGCTTCCTGCGGGCGGGTCGGTATCGGTGGGGGCTGCCAGCATTGCCGGATCAGGCAATGCCATGACGATCACGCAGTCGACCCAGAACGCAGCGATCAACTGGCAGAGCTTCAATATCGGTGCCAACGAGGCGGTGACCTTCGTTCAGCCCAATGCGACTTCGGTGATCCTCAATCGCGTGCAAGGTTCGGATCCGTCGAGCATTCTGGGGAGCCTGAACGCCAATGGCAAAGTGTTCCTGATCAATCCGAATGGGATCTTGTTCGGCAAGGGGGCGTCGGTCAACGTGGGCGGGCTGGTGGCCTCGACTCTGGGGATTTCCGACGCCGACTTCGTGGCCGGCAAGTACCGCTTTCGCGGAACGGGCGCAGCCGGTGTGCAGAATCAAGGGTCGATCACCGCGGCCGATGGCGGCTACGTTGCGCTCCTGGGGGCGAGCGTATCGAATCAGGGAGTGATTTCGGCAAGGCTGGGAACTGTGGATCTGGCGGCGGGCAGCGCCGTGACGCTGGATGTTGCCGGGGACGGGCTGCTGAGCGTCGCGATCGACCAGGGGGCGCTGAACGCCTTGGCGCAAAACGGCGGTTTGATTCGGGCCGACGGCGGGCAGGTATTGCTCACCACGCAGGCCGCCGGGAAGCTTCTCGGCACGGCCGTGAACGACACCGGCATCATCGAAGCGCAGACCGTCGAAAACCATGCGGGGACGATCCGTCTTCTGGGGGATATGCAGTCGGGCACGGTGCGTGTTGGGGGGACGATCGATGCCAGCGCCCCCAATGGCGGAAACGGCGGCAACATCGAAACCAGTGCCGCCAAAGTCGACGTCGCCGCAAACGCCCGGATCACGACCGCGGCTCCGCAGGGTTTGGCAGGAACCTGGCTGCTCGATCCTTACAACGTGACAATTCAATCGGGCACCAGTACCGGATACGCGACGAACCCCTACGCGCCAAGCGCCGCCAGCAGCATTGACCCGTCGACGATCGTAGCGGCACTCAATGCCGGCAGTAACGTGACCATCACCACCGGCGGTGCCGGCGGCACGTCGAGCGCCGACATCACGGTCGCCAGCAGCATCGTCACCGGCGCGATGGCGGGCAACGCCACGCTGACCCTGCAGGCCCAGAGCGACATCCTGCTGAACAGCAACGTCAGCATCGATGCCACGCAGAATGGCAATACCAAGGCGCTCAACGTCGTGCTGCAGTCCAACTCCGCAAACACCGGCGGATCGATCTACTTCAACTCTGGCGCGTCGATCCTGAGCCATGGTGGCTCGATCACGCTGGGCGGCGGCAGCAATCTGAGCACTGACTATGCCCAGGGCCGCAGTGGCGGCGCCACCTGGGACGGTATCGGGTTGCTTGGCAACAACCAATTGGTATCGGCGGGCGGCAACATCACGCTGCGCGGCTCAGGCTACGCGACCAATAATACGAACAGCAACTGGAGCCTGGCCGGTGTCCAGATCGTCAACGGCTCGACCATCGATGCCGGCAGTGGCACGATTTCGATCACCGGGGTGGCGAATGATCTTGCGAGCACCACCGGGGGCTATCGCAATGGCGTCGAGATCGACGGCAACAACGGCAGCTACAGCGGCAGCGGCAGCGCGGTTACGCTGCGTTCGACCAACACCACGGCAGGCGCCGTCGACATCACCGGCACCCAGGGCCTGGGTTCGGTCTCCATCGCGAGTTATGGCGAAGCGGTCAGCATCGACAATACCAATCTGGATGTCAGCGGCGGCCTGACCATCGCGGGTAACACGACGGCATTTTCCATCGTGACCCTGGCGCCTTCGGGCAACTCGGCCAGCCTGGCCATCACCCCGACGCCCGGGAGTTCCTTCAGCAACCCCTTCACGTGGAGCGGCAGTGCGTCGGGGAGCAATCTCGTCGGCGGTGGCTCGATCGGCGGCCTGACCATCGACAACGTCGCCAGCCTCGGAGGCCTGACCATCGGCGCGCCAGGAAATGCCGCAGTCGTGACGGTGAGCACCCCGCAGGTAGTGGCCGGGCCGATCAGCATCTACGGCGGTACGGTCGACCTCAACACTGATCTGACCAGCACCGCGGCGGGCTCGCCGATCCTGGTGCAAGCCACCGGCTCGATCGTGCAGGCCGCGTCGACCAGCGTCAGCAGTCAGGGTGGCAACGTCACCTATGACAGCAACGCCAGCGATTCCGGGGCCGGCTATGTCTGGCTGCAGGGCACCTCGGCCGGGGCGGGGGCCGGCATCACGACCAACGGCGGCAACATCACCTTGTCGGGCGGAAGCAACCCAGCCACCGGGTACGCCACCGGGGACAGCAGCACCAACGGCAACGGTGTCACCCTGGACACCGTGACCCTGCTGTCGGGCGGAGGCAACATCGTGGTTCGAGGGCAGAGCGCCACGTCCAATCCGAGCTATACCACGTCGGATGGCGCCGGTGGCAACAACGACGGCATCCGCATGTACGGCAGCAGCGTGATCAACGCCGGCGCCGGGACTATTGATCTGCAAGGGGTGGCGGTCGGCAATGCTGCGGGCCAGTCCAGCAACGCGATCGAAACCAGTAACAATGGATATACGCAGATCCTGTCCTCCGCAACCAACACGACCGCCATTACGCTGTTCGGCGACGCCAGCGGAGCGATCGGCTCCACCAATAACAATTGGGGCACCTTTCTTTGGGGCGGCAATACCTCCGGCCTCGTGATTGCGGCCACGGGGGCGGGTGGCGGCATTTCACTGGATGGCAAGGGCGGAAGCACCGCGCTCAGCGCCGCGGGCGTCCACATGGAACCGAACACCTATGTGCTGGCGGCCAGCGGCGCGATCACGTTGGCCGGCACCGCGGGGCCGAACTCGCAGTACAGCGCGGTCGACATCAACGGCACGGTGGGATTCGTGCCCTCGCTGCCGCAGGGATTCGGCATCGCTTCGCCGGTGACATCCTCGAGCAGCAATATCTCGATCACCGCGGACGGCTTCAGCGCCGATCATGTGTTTGGCAGCGGCACTTTCACCGGCAGTGCGGTGCAGAGCACGGGCACGCTCACCATCGCGCCCCGAACGACGGGCATGGCGCTGGCGGTGCAGACCAGCGCACCGGCGGCGGGCACGTTGTGGATCGACCCGACGAACATGTTCGGCAGCAGCGGGCTGTTCAAGACCGGCTTCAGAAGTTTCGTGTTCGGCTCGAGCACGACGGGCACGGTTACCCTGGACAATTACAATTTCGACAACGCCACGACACTCGTTACCGGTGCCAATGCGGTGTTGGGCAGCGTGGTCATTCCGAACTACGCGCTGACGGTCAACGTCACGGGCAACGGCACGGTGACGCAGACCGGGGCGCTGAACTCTTCGGGGCTGGCTCTCGACGCTTCCTCCTCGGCGGTGACGCTGGACAATGGGGGCGACAACATCGGTACCCTGGCCGCCAATGTCGCGTCGCTGTCGCTGCGCGACGCCGGCACGCTGACGGTGGGTTCTG
Source organism: Pseudomonadota bacterium (assembly GCA_021838715.1). Taxonomy (GTDB): domain Bacteria; phylum Pseudomonadota; class Gammaproteobacteria; order Burkholderiales; family Burkholderiaceae_F; genus GJ-E10. The sequence continues at coordinate 79,437 of JAKCCX010000002.1, forward strand.
TCGGAGGACTCAATGGGATATCAGCCTCCGGGACCCTGGACGTCGAGACCAGCGCTGGCAATCTGACCCTGGCGCAGAACGTCGCCACGACCAGCACTTCTTCCGCCGCCATCGTCCTCGACGCGGGCAACGCTACGGCCGCGGGCAGTTCCACCGGGGGGGACATCGTGCTTACTGGCAGCCCGAGCGTGACCACGGGTGCCGGCGGCCGGGCGGTACTGTACACCGGCAGTGTCGCGGGCAGCACGGGGGTGACGGCGCTGATCGGAGCCGGTTCGGGAAACTTCCGGTACGACAGCACGCAGTCGACCTCAAACTTCAGCACGGCACTGGGTAATAGCGGAAGCTTCGCGGTGTACCGTGAACAGCCGATGCTCCTGGTGACGCCTGGTGCAAGAAGTATGACCTATGGCGCTGCTCTGCCGACCTTCAGCGGCACCTACAGCGGTTATGTAAACGGCGATACCTCCGCCGGGGTGGTGGGAGGTGCGGCCACATGGTCGGTTTCCGGCGCGCGATCCACGTCGGGCAATCCCGTAGCCGGAACGCACGACGTGGCCTACGTGTCGGGCCTGACCAGCAGCCTGGGCTACGGCTTCACCGACAACGCGGTCAGCAGCGGCGAATTGAACGTGGGCCAACTCGCGCTGACGGGAGCGCAGATTGCGGTGGGCAGTTCGACGTATGGCTCGCCGGTGGTGGCAGGAACGGTGACGTTCGGAAATTCCATCAGCGGGGATAAGGTGACGGCCACCGCCAGCATCGACAACCCGGTGAACAGCGCAAGCGGCCATCTCGACGCGGGCAGTTACACGCAAAGCGTCGGCACGATCCTCGGCGGCGCGGACTCCGGCAACTACACGTTTGCAGGCTACACGACGCCCACGGCGAACTATGTGGTCAACCCGCTGGCGCTGACGGTCAGCGGCGAGACGGCGGCCAACAAGGTGTACGACGCCACGACCATCGCCAGCTTGAGTGGAGGTACTTTGCCGGGCGTGCTGTCTGGCGACAACGTCACCTTGGTGCAGGTGGGCAGTTTCGACACACCCAATGTCGGCAATGCGGTGACGGTGACGGCGGCCGACACGATTACGGGCGCTTCAGCGGGAAATTACGTGCTAAGCCAACCCACGGCGCTGAGTGCGAACATCACCCCGGCGCCGCTTATGGAGACGGCCAACACGACGAGCATGACGTATGGCGGATCGCTGCCGTTGCTGACCGGGTCGCTGACGGGGTTCGTGAACGGGCAGACGCAATCGAGCGCGACGAGCGGGACGCTGACCTTTGGCACGACTGCGAGTTCGTCGAGCCCGGCAGGAAGCTATGCGATCACCGGCAGCGGTGTGACGCCGGACGGCAACTACACGATCGTGCAGGCGGGTACGAACGGCACGGCGCTAACGGTGAACAAGGCGCCGCTGACGATCACGGCCTCTGGGCAGACGACGACGTACGGCACGGCGCTCGCCTTGGGCACGAGCGCCTATACGGACACTGGCCTGGTCAACCGCGACGCGATTTCCGTGGTGACGCTGACGCAAGGCGGCAACACCGTGGTTCCGGGTACGCAGTCGGCGGGGATCTACACGGGTTTGAGCAACGGGATCGTGGCGAGCGCCACGGGCACGGGGCTGTCGAACTACACGATCAGCTATGTGCCGGGGACGCTCACCATCGATCCCAAGACGTTGACGGTGAGTGGCGAGACGGCGCAAAACAAGGTCTACGATGGGACGACGACGGCGACGCTTACGGGCGGAACGTTGGTGGGCGTGCTTTCGAGTGATGCCGCGAACGTGAATTTTGCGCAAGCCGGCACGTTCGCAAGCCAGAACGTCGGAACCAATATGGCGGTGACGGCCGGCGACGGCATTTCGGGACCCGCCGCCGGTAACTACCGACTGACGCAGCCGACAGGGCTTGCCGCCACCATCACGCAGCTGTCATCGGTGACGTGGACCGGCGGCAGCAGCGGCAACTGGTTCGATCCGGCGAACTGGGCGGGCGGTGCGGTGCCGGACCTGTCGAATGTGGCCAATGTCACGATTCCGAGCGGCGTGACGGTGACGTTCAACGGGAATGCCGTGGTGGCCCCCGCGCAAGGGGGGCCGGTAAGCCTGGCCAGCCTGGGGACGGCGGGCAATTTGAGCATGGTTGCGGGCACGCTCAACGTCGCCGGCAACATGCAACTTGGGGCGCTCACGCAGACGGGAGGCACGATCACCAATGACGGCACGCTGACGGTGACCACGATGACGCAACGGGGCGGGACGCTCGGCGGATCGGGCGGCATCCAGGATAACGGAAATCTGACGTTCGATCTGCCGGGCAATGCGACGATCGGCAAGGCGATTTCCGGCTCGGGAGGCGTGACGCAGTCAGGGCCGGGAACGCTCACCATGACGGCCGACAACACGTACAGCGGTACGACGACGATCGATTCCGGCACGCTGCAGGTCGGCAACGGAGGCGCCTCCGGGAATCTGGGCATGGGTGCGGTGACGGACAACGGCAATCTGGCGATCGACCGCTCCAACGGCGCGACGCTTGCACAGGCGATTTCGGGCACGGGCGGATTGACGCAGTCCGGTCCGGGTACGACGACGCTGACGGCCGACAACACGTACAGCGGTACGACGACGATCGATGCCGGCACGTTGCAGGTCGGCAACGGAGGCACCTCCGGGAATCTGGGCACGGGTGCGGTGACGGACAAGGGCAATCTGACGGTGGCATCGTTGGCGCAGACCGGCGGGAAAATTGTCGGCAGCGGAAATTTGACCGTCACGCAGTCGTTCAGCCAAACTGCGCCCGGGATGATTGCCATGGGGGGCGACATCAGCATCACGCAGGTGATCGGAAACCTGTCGTTTTCCAATATCTCGGGTCGAAATATCGACCTGGTTGCCAACGCGGGCGCCGTGACCATGGGGACCCTCAATGCGACCGGCAATTTGACGGTCAATGCAGCGGGCAATATCAATCAGCAAGCGGGAACGGTGATTGGCGTCGATCAATCCTCGACGATGGACTCCACAGGAGGCATGGTGACGGTGGTACCGCTCGGTAACGCCTTCACGGGAACCCTGGATTGGATTTCCCCGGTGCAATCCAGACAGAGCAGTGCGATCGGTGCGGCGGTGAATCAAAGTGCGGTGGTACCCAATGCCGGAAACTTGATCCAGCCCACCATTTTTTCAGCAAATGTCATTTCCCATTCTCAGGCTGTCCAGCAGTCGGCCTCGCAGTCCGTCGCGTTGCCGACCGGCGTAGCGCCAGTCGCTCCGCTGTCGGGTATCGACTTGACGGTGGTGGAGGGCGGAGTCCGGTTGCCCAGCCTTCCCGCGGGAGCGCTCTGACGATCGTCCGCGAAATGGTCGAACGTCACTTCCCGGACGACTTCAGCAACGAACAGGCCGACGCAGTTCAACTGCACGCCCCCGTCTCGCCCAGAACCACCGTTCTGTTCGCCGAAATCGGGTAGCTTGCTGAGCTTCATGCCGATCCAGTTGGCATCGATCACGCGCGGGTATTCTGCCGCGAGTCAGAGCGAATACGGCCGGCGACTGCCGTCGGGCAGCGACAGTTCCTTGGCCCCGAGCACGAAATCGTCGCCGGTGTTCGGGTTGTTGATGTCGACCGTCCGACCGCAGGGCCGGGCAACTTCCGATGATTCGCTCAGTCTAATCGACAGCGCGCCGTGGTCCGTCCGGCGGTGGCGGATGGCGTCACGTGAGGGAGGTGCCGATATGGACAAGATCGAAAGACCGTCATGGCGGGAGCGGAATCGGGTCCTGGTTGCGGTGTATTCCGACGAGGCGGCGACCGAGTCCGTCTTGCGGCGTCTGAATCGCAAAGGCTGCCAGATGGACCTCATCTCGGTGCTCGGGAAGCAGCACGCGATCGGGGACGACACGCTGGGGATCTACCACCTGGAGGTCGGCGACCGGATGCGGGCGTGGGGCAAGCAGGGTGCCTTTTGGGGCGGGTTGTGGGGGCTGCTCGCCGGAGCGGCGGGGCTGTTCATGATTCCGGGGGTCGGCCCGGTCTTGGCGGCGGGACACATCGTCGAGGCCATCGCCGGCGGCACGGCGATCGGCGCCGCGGCGATGAGCGGCTCCGCGGCCTTGTCGCAACTGGCGGTGGCATTCCACCGCGCCGGCATTCCGGAGGAAAAGATCGAATCCCTTCACAATGCCATCATCGACGGCAAGGTTGTCGTGATGGTTCGCGGTGCCGGTTCCGAGCTTGGCCCCTTCAAGGAAGTGCTTGCGGACGGAAAGCCGCTGCAACTGGATGAATTGCCCTATTCCCGGTTCGTCGACGACACGGCGAGGTAGGCCATGGCCATCCCGATGCTGCGGCCCCGGGGCGTTTCGCAGGCCGTTTGCGACATGGTGGCCGAGGGAGGTCAGGTCCGGGAATCCGACGTCGATCCGCCGGCGCTCCTGGACGGTGGCGTTCGATGGGAGCGCGATTCCTTCGGCGAGATCGAAGTGCCGGCCGATGCGCTGTGGGGCGCGCAGACTCAGCGCTCGCTGGAGCACTTTCGCATCTCCGATGAACGAATGCCGGAGGCCCTGCTCATGGCGCTGGCGCTCGTCAAGCGTGCCTGCGCGCGCGCCAACGCCGCATTGGGTCTTCTGGATGCCGCGAAGGCCGAGGCGATCGCGCGGGCGGCCGACGAGGTGCTCGCCGGCGCGCATCGCGGGATGTTCCCGCTTGTGGTGTGGCAAACCGGCTCGGGAACGCAGACCAACATGAACATGAATGAGGTTATCGCGAACCGGGCGTCGGAGTTGCTCGGCGGCGGCCGAGGCATGGACCGCCGCATTCACCCCAACGACGAAGTGAATCTCGGGCAGTCGACCAACGACATCTTCCCGACGGCCATGCACATCGCCGCCGCGGTGCGGATTCGCGAGGATCTGATGCCGGCATTGCGCGGCTTGCGGGCGACGCTCGCCGAAAAGTCGATCGCGTTTTCCGACATCGTCAAGATCGGGCGGACACACCTGCAGGACGCGACGCCCCTGACCCTGGGGCAGGAGATTTCCGGGTGGGTCGCGCAACTCGATCATGCCGACGAGGCGATCAGACGGAGCCTCGCTGCGCTTCACGGACTTGCGGTCGGCGGCACGGCGGTCGGTACCGGCATCAACACCCATCCGCAGTTCGGACCGCGGGTTGCCGGCCTCCTGGCCGAAGAGACGGGATTGCCGTTTCACTGCGCGGCGAATCTCTTTGCCGCGCTGGCCGCGCACGATCCGCTGGTGAGCGCGCATGGTGCGCTCAAGACCCTCGCGGTGGCCTTGATGAAGATTGCCGGCGATGTGCGTTGGCTCGCTTCGGGTCCGCGCTGCGGCCTGGGCGAAATCCGCCTGCCCGGGAATGAACCGGGGAGTTCGATCATGCCGGGCAAGGTGAACCCGACGCAAGCCGAGGCGCTGGCGATGGTCTGCTGTCAGGTGTTCGGCAACGACGTCGCGATGACCATCGGCGGCGCCTCGGGAAATTTCGAACTCAACGTGTACAAGCCGCTGCTCGCCCACAATTTTCTGCAGAGCGTCCGCCTGCTGTCGGACGCCATGGCCAGCTTCGACGCGCACTGCGTGCGCGGCATCGAGCCCGACACGGCGCGCATCGCCGATCTGGTCGGCCGCTCCCTGATGCTCGTGACGGCGCTCAGTCCGCATATCGGATACGACCGTTCCGCCATGGTGGCCAAGCTTGCGCACGCCAGCGGCGTGAGCCTGCGCGAGGCCGCCCTCGCGCTGGGATACGTTACCGCCGAGCAGTTCGACCAATGGGTGCGGCCCGAAGGAATGGTCGGGGACGCGACCGCGCGATCTCCTTTCGCGGCGCACCGGGCTTGAGTGGAAAATAGGATCGGAAGGCCGACGGGCGGCATCGCGGATTTGTACTCCTCCGCCCCTTCGATGCGGGATGCGCGACCCCGAATTCCCATCGAGTGGCGGTGCCGGAACGCCCTTTTCGAGTGAGTCGGCGACAGAAGTCTTTGTAGATTCTTATTTTGATTTGGCGTATAAGTATGAATGTATTCCCGATGCATTTTGGAAATGCAGGAGGTGTTCAAATGAAGACGATTCGAATCACTGCAGCGCTGATTTCGGTCTTCGCGCCGTTCCTCATGGTTGGCTTTCTCCTCTGGAAAATGCCGAACGCGATCTATCACATCACCGAAGGGCTCGACTGGACCTGGCCCGCCATGCTTGGGCTCATGATGGTCTTCCTTTACTATGTGATGGCCGTGTATATGAAGGAAGAAGAGGAAATCAAGGCCGAGTTCGAGAGCCTTGATCGCGACCACGACGGCTATATCAGCCGAGACGATGCGGCCGGTTGGAAGCGCTTGGCGCTTGCGTTCGATCGGTTCGATAGCGACCATGACGGAAGGATGTCGAGCGCGGAGTTCGATGAATTCGAACATTCCATGGCTCGGCCCTAGTGCCCGTAGGCATATCCGCATGCGCCGTTGAACCGGCGGCGGGGTGGACACGGTTCCACCCCGCCGCCGCGTCCCGACGCCCGGCATTGTTCCCGCGGACGCAGGATCACCGGTCGTCTGTGACGCACTTATTTCGGGAGAGAAATCATGAGTACGAACTGGTGGCTGGGAATCTTCATTCTGATTACCTTCGTCGTTCCGGTCGTGGCCATTTTCGGCGACGACGTCACGTGGGCGCGGGGCGAGAAGAAGGTGCAGCAGTAAGGTGGTCGGGAACGGCGCAGCCGATGCCGGCCGAAAACTTCACGCGTTGCGGGCATCGCGGCCCCGGAGGGCGCGATGCGGCGGGTGACCCTGGACCGTCTTCTGCAATCCCAGGGATTCGGAACCCGCAGGCATTGCCAGCAGCTCGTCGCCGACGGCCATGTCGCCGTCGGCGGCACGCCGGCGACCGACCCGCGGATGCAGTTGGACCCGACCGGCATCGAGTTCACGGTGTTCGACGAACCCTGGGTCTACCGCGAACAGGTGTACTTGGCGCTGAACAAGCCCGCCGGATATGAATGTTCGCGCCGCCCCAGTCACCATCCGGGTGTGCTGAGCCTGCTCCCCGAGCCGATGCGCTTGCGCGGGGTGCAGCCGGTCGGACGGCTGGACCATGACACCACCGGCCTGCTGCTGCTGTCCGACGATGGCCGCTTCATCCATGCGCAGTCGTCACCCAAGCGCAAGGTGCTCAAGCACTATGTGGCGGGCACGCACGACCCGGTCACGCCCGAACTCGTTGCGGTCATGCGGGCCGGGGTGCAGCTGCACGACGAGCCGGCTCCACTGGCCGCGGTGCGATGCGAGGCCTTGGGGCCGAACCGCATCGCCATCACGCTGGAGCAGGGCAAGTACCACCAGGTGAAACGCATGCTGGCCGCCGCCGGCAACCACTGCACGGCGCTGCAGCGCACCGCCATCGGCGGGCTGCGCCTGGAGGCCCTCGAACTACCCGAGGGCGGCTGGTGCCATCTGGGCGAATCCGAACTCGGACTGCTGTCATCGGAGTGATTCGGCCAGGTGATTCGGCGAATCGAGTCAGCCGGGCTCGAAGACGGAATCCACCCGTCGTGTCTGCGGTCTTGTCCGCGGATTTTTCCGCGGACGTTTCCGGTCACTCTTTTACGGTCTTTGCGCGCGTGCGGTGGTGGGTGGCCAGCGCATCGTACTTGGCCGCCATTTCGTCGTACTGCTTGGCGATGCTCTTCATCAGCGGAACCTGCGACTCGTCCTCCGGCTTCCCGCTTTCCTCATAGTCCTGCGCCATTTCCCGATGCAGTTCGGCCCACTTCCGGGCTTCCCGGGCCTTCGCCTCGTAGAAGGAGGCCAGCGCACGATGGTCGGCCTTGGTATGCGCCGATCGGATCGTGTGCCGTACCTGCGGGATCGTCATCTGCGAGGTCTCGGCATTGCCGGGAACCGTCGCCGCCAGGAACAACGCCAGCGCGAACGTACCTGCCAATGCAACGTTTCTGCTCATTTTTTCTCCGACCTGGGAAGGGATTGCGGGAGTGGCCCGTGACACGCGGCCAAAATCTACCAGACTCCCCCGCCGCTGTGCGTTCCGCTGCGACAGGGCGGGTCGGCCCGCAGGGATCACTGCGGATCGGCGTCGGTGGCCGGATCGAGGGAGATCGGCGCAAGCGCGCCCGTGAGCGTGTGCTCCCCGATCGCGAGGTACGCCTCGGAACCGCTGAACGCCACCGACATCTTCATCCGCCGTTGCAGTAGTGCGCACCAATCGGCGACCAGCCGCCGATCGACCGCGATCAGACGCAGATGCTCCGCGCGGTGGATGCGCTCGCCCGCCAGTGCCTTGCGCAACAGATCGGGATGCTTGTGCGTATAGACCGCCACCTGCGGCGCGGCCTTGGCCGCACGGTGCACGCGCGCGGCGTCCGGCACGCCGACGTCGATCCAGGCGAGCAGGGCGCCCGTTGCGTCGCGGACGTGGATCGCCGGCTCGTCCGGCGTCGAAAGCCCCGGCGAAAATCCGATCCCCGGCGCATATTCCCGGCAGTAGGCGAGCACCCGCGTCACCAGGAAGTCGGGCGATTCGGACGGGTGGCAGGCAACGCGCAGGTTCAGCGGTTCATAGACGCCGCGGTCGGCGTCCGCCAGGTCGATGTCGAAAGTATGGATCGTCGCATTCAGGGCCATGGCCGGATGATGCCGCAGTTTCGGCCGCGCGCCGCATGATGTGCGCTCGGGTTTCTCCCCGGGGGTGGATGCCATGCGGATGATCCGGGATATGATGGGCGCATGCTGAATCCGTTCGTGCGCTTCCTGCTCCATTGGGCAATCACGTCCGCATCGTTGTGGATTGCCAGTCGCGTCTTCGCGGGGTTCCGGTTCGCGGACGCTTCGTCCCTGATCATTGCGGCGCTGGTGCTGGGATTTGCCAACACGGTCGTGCGGCCGGTGCTGGTCGTCCTCACCTTTCCGCTGACGATATTCACCCTGGGGTTCTTCCTGCTGGTCGTGAACGCCGTCGTGCTCCTGCTCGTCTCGACGCTGGTCCCGGGGTTCGTAATTTCCGGATTCTGGACCGCCTTTTTTGCCAGCATCTTCATCGCCGTGACGAATTTTTTCATCCAGGCGTTCCTGGCCGCGGCATCGACCCGCGGCTGACGGGTGCGGCGGCGGGCGATTGCCGTCGGCGGAGGAACCGCGGCGATCACGGCGATGCGGCGGCGGGAATCTCGGCGAGTACCGCGGCACCATGGATCGGCTGGCAGAACTCCTGGCGGATCACGATCGCTTCGCTCCGCCGGATGTGGAATCCCCGCTCGAGGAGACGTTGCGTCCAGTGGCGCGCGCTGTGCGCATACCGCCCGGAGGGCCGCAGCGCGAAGTCCGGGGCGGTGCCGTCGTCTTGCGGCAGGAGTTCGAGCGTGAAGGCGAACAGGCCTCCCGGGCGCAGCGACCCGGCGACGGCATCGAACACCCCGCCCAGATCGCCGAAGTAGATCAGCGAGTCGGCCATGACGATCAGATCGAACCCCGGGCGATCGATCTCCGCCGGATCGATTGCGGCGGGCCGGTTCTGCAGGAATGCCGTCAGTTCGGCGTGGATCAGCCGATCGTAGACGCCGCGCGCCCGGGCTTTTTCGAGCATCGCCTGCGACAGGTCGACCCCCGTAAGTCGGCGTGCGATCGGCGCCAGTACCGGGCCGCACAGACCGGTGCCGCAGCCGGCATCGAGGATGTCGCGCGACTGGTCGGCCGGAACGCGGTCTGCGAGCAGGGATCGCATGACCCCCGGACCGTCGTAGGCCAGAATGGAAACGAGCCGATGGTCGAACTGTTCGGCCATGCCGTCGAACAAGGTCGCCACATAGCGGTCGGGGGCGCGATCGGGAACGCCCTGGCCGCTGCACGCCGCGAGATGATGCCGCGCGATCTCATTGTCCGGCTCCTCGGCGAGCCAGGCGCGGTAGCACCGGGCGGCCTCTTCGAACTGACCCAGGCGGTAATGACAGGTGGCAAGGATCTTGTGCGGCTTTCCGTCCCAGGGCGGCTGCACGTACGCCCGCGCTTCCAGCAACGAGGCTTCTTCGAGGCGGCCGCTTGCGCTGAGGATCGCCGCCAGATTGACGAGCGCGGGGACGGTGTCGGGAGCGGCCGCAAGGATGTTGCGGTACATCGATTCGGCTTCCGCCAGGGCGCCGGCGACGTGGGCCGCGTGGGCCCGGTCGAGTTGATCGCGGATCGGTTCCATCGGTTCTCCGGTTCGTGCGGGGTGGCTCATCCGAGATGGAAGCGCCGGAACGCCACGCGTTTGGTCAGGTCGAGAATCAGTGCGAATGCGGCGACGAGCGCGGCCATGGCGGCGATCAGCCCGGGCGGCACGGCCGCCATCCCGATTCCCGTTGCGGCCAGCGCGCTCACGATCGCCATGGCGGCGATGCTCGCCCACACCATGGCGGGGGCCGGTGCGAACGACCAGATGTGGTCATCGTTGCGCAGCACGTAGACGTTGGCCTGGGTCGTGAATACGAGCAGCAGGAACACCATGGTGTGGATCCGGTTCGGGCTCAGGGCGTACCGGGCGCATGCCCATTCGTACATGCCCAGGGAAAAGAGGATCGAGATCCCGGCCAGCACGGCGGCCGCTCCGACGAGTTGGCCGGCGTGCCAGCGCTGCGGCCGGGTCGGAGGCCGCACGCGGTCGATCGCGATGCTCATGGTCAGGAAGTCGTTGGCGAACAGCAGCAGAACGATCAGCCGGGGCGAGATCACGAAGCCGCCGGTGAGCCAGAGGCCGATCGTCAGGAACACCACGATCTGCAGCGTCTTGATGACCTTGTTCAGGATGTAGGTCAGCATGCGCCGGTGCACTTCCCGCCCGGTGCCGACCACGGTGAGCACCCCGGACAGTCCGGGGGCGGTGAGAACCACGCCCGCCGCCGCCTTGGCGACATCGGTGGCGCTGGCCACCGCGATGCCCAGTTCCGCCTGCCGCAGCGCCGGGGCGTCGTTGACGCCGTCTCCCGTCATGCCGGCCACATGCCCTGCCTGTTGCATCGCATGGACGATGGCGTACTTGTCCTGCGGCAGCACCCGCGCGTAGATGTCGCACTGCCCGGGATCGCGCAGGCCGTCGGGGCCCGCCGTGCACACGCGCGCGCCGAGCCCGAGCCGGGCACCGATCGCGCGCGCCGTCTCCAGGGCGTCGCCGGTGGCCATGCTCACGCGCACGCCCAGGCCGCGCAGCTGTGCGATCAGCTCCGCGGCATCGGGACGCGGCGGATCGGCGAGGCCGATCAGTCCGATCAGCGCGAGGGCTTCGGGCGGCCCCCCGGCCACGGCGAGCACACGGGCGCCATCGGCAGCGAGTTCCTGCTCGGCGCGCTGCGCCTGCGCACGCACGTCCGCGTTTGCATGGCAGCGGGCGAGAAGGGCCTCCATCGCACCCTTGAGCGCATGCCACCGCCCGCTATGGGACTCGTATATCCCTTCGCTGCAGCGTGTCGATGGATCGAAGGGATGGAAGTCGGCACGCGGAGGAACGGGCGCCGCCGATCCGTTCGTCCGATGCGCGGTCAGGATCGCGGCATCGAGCGGGTCTTGCGAGGCGTCGTCGCTGGCGAGGGCCGCCACCCGCAGCACCTCGGCGGCTGCGGTTCCGCCCAGCGGCCGGACGCCCGAAACCGTCAGCGCGTTCTGCGTCAGGGTGCCGGTCTTGTCCGACAGCAGCGTGTCCATCGCCGCCGCCTCCTCCACCGCGGGGAGCCGGGTCACGAGCACGCCTCGCCGGGCGAGCTGCGCACTGGCCACCGCCGTCGCCAGCGTGTAGGTCGCGGGGAGGGCCACGGGGACCGAGGCGACGAGCAGCATCAGCGCGAACACCGCGGTGTCGGCGAGCGGCAGCGCATGCTGGGCGGCGTAGGCGACGACCAGGACGATGAGTACGACGTTGAAGAGCACCAGGTGCTTGACGATGGCGAGAATCGTGCGTTGCATGTGGCTCGGGGCGCCGGCGGTGCGCACCAGTTCGGCCGTTCGGCCGTAATAGGTGCGCGCGCCGGTGGCCGTCACTTCGCCGCTTGCCTCCCCCTGGCGCACGATCGCGCCGGTATATGCGGATTGGCCGGGTCCGGCGTCGACCGCCAGCGATTCCCCGGTCAGGGCGGACTGATCGAGTGCGACCGCGCCATCGAAGAGTTGCAGGTCCGCCGGCACGAGGTCGCCGGCCCGCACGTGCACCACGTCGCCGGGCACCAGTTGCGCGGCGGCGATCCGCGTCCATCGTCCGTCGCGCAGCACCCGCGCGGCCACCTGCAGCTGCCGGCGCAGCAGGGCGAGCGCATCCTGCGCCCGACGCTCCTGGACGTAGGAAACCGCGGCATTGAAGACGAGCAGGAACAGGATGACGAGCGCTTCCTGATCGCGGTCGAGCGCGCACTGCAGCGCGATGACCGCTTCCAGCATCCACGGCACCGGTCCCCAGAACTTGGCGAGCAATTGCCGCCACCACGGTACGTGCGTTTCCGCGATGGCGTTGGCGCCGAACACGCGCAGGCGCCGCTCGGCTTCCGCGCCGGCGAGTCCGGTCGTTCGGTCCGTCTGCGGGATGGGGTCGTCCCGCTGCGTTTCCGGAACCGCCATGGGGCTCGGGGGACGCTAGATCAGCGTCCCGGTTTTTCCGGGCGCGGATCCGACCACGCCGAAGTGCCGGTAGGCGTCGGCCGACGCGATCCGGCCGCGCGGGGTGCGTTGCAGCAGGCCCTGCTGGATGAGGAACGGCTCGACGACATCTTCGAGAGTGTCGCGCTCCTCGCCGATCGCCGCGGCGAGGTTGTCGATGCCCACGGGGCCGCCGCCGAAGCGTTCGATGATCGCGTGCAGGAGCTTGCGGTCCATGACGTCGAGGCCGAGCGTGTCGACCTCGAGCATCGACAGGGCGCGATCGGCGAGGTCGCGCGAGATGGTGCCGTCGCCGCGGACTTCGGCGAAGTCGCGCACGCGCCGCAGCAGCCGGTTGGCGATGCGCGGCGTGCCGCGCGAGCGGCGCGCGATCTCGCGCGCGCCGGATTCGTCCATCGTCGCCTGTAGCAATTTTCCGCTGCGTGCGACGATGGCGGTCAGTTCGGCCTCGGTGTAGAACTCCAGCCGGGCGACGATGCCGAAGCGGTCCCGCAGGGGATTCGTCAGCATGCCGGCGCGGGTCGTCGCCCCCACCAGCGTGAAGGGCGGAAGATCGATCTTGATCGAGCGCGCCGCCGGCCCTTCGCCGATCATGATGTCGATCTGGAAGTCTTCCAGCGCCGGGTACAGGATTTCCTCGACCACCGGGCTCAGACGGTGGATCTCGTCGATGAAGAGCACGTCGTTGCGTTCGAGGTTGGTGAGCAGGGCGGCAAGATCGCCCGCCCGTTCCAGCACCGGCCCGCTGGTCTGCCGCAGGGTGACGCCCATCTCGTGGGCGAGGATGTGCGCGAGGGTGGTCTTGCCGAGGCCGGGTGGGCCGAAGAGCAGCACGTGATCGAGCGCTTCGCCGCGGTTGCGTGCCGCGGTGATGAAGATGTCGAGCTGCTCGCGGATCCGGGCCTGGCCGACGTATTCGGCGAGGCGCTGCGGGCGCAGGGCGCGCTCGACCGCCTCCTCGTTGGGAGACCCGGCCGTGCCGGAGACGATGCGGGATTCGGTCATGGTGACAAGGATCATATCCCCCTCGCCCGAGCCGCCGGGCGAGGGCGGGGTGCGCGCGCGGAAGGAACGCCCGTGCGGAGCTAGTGTAGTGCTTCGTTCTGTTTGGAACGTAACTACAGATTGGTGTGGATCATTTTCTGCAGGATCTGTGGCGCAGCGTGTGTCAATCGATGTGGCGCAGGAACGTCAGTTCTTGACGTTCTCGTGGGGCGGGTCATCCGTGCGCATTGGACGGGGGAAGGGCGTCGCACACGGGGTCGTGAACGAGATCCGGGCGCCCTGCACCGGTTCCGGCCCCGGGCCGCGGTCGGCCCTACGGGCCGACTCCGTTGTGCTGCTCGGCGCCGGGGCGCACGGCCAACTCGCTCTGCGTCCCTCCGGGACGCTACGCTCGGACAGGGGCCGTGAGTCAGAGGTGGAGGCGCGCGATTGCGCGCCGCCCCGGCGCCTGCGCTGCGCACCGCGCCCCTCAATGGGGCCGGAACCGGTGCAGGGCACCCGGATCTCGGCAAACACCGTGGCATTGCAAGATGGCAAGCGCC
>JAKCCX010000116.1 GCA_021838715.1 Pseudomonadota bacterium
TTTCTACGACTTTATTGCGGCGTCTACGACTCTATTGCGCTGTCTACGACTTTATTGGCAACGAACATTAGGCCGGTCCGCTAGCGCCGTTCACTCCACCGTCACCGACTTCGCCAGATTCCTCGGTTTGTCGACGTCGCTGCCCCGCGCAACGGCGGTGTGGTACGCCAGTAGTTGCAGCGGCACCACGTGCAGGATTGGCGACAGATCGCCGTAGTGTTCCGGCATGCGGATGACGTGCATGCCGGCGGCGGGCTGGATGCGCGTGTCGGCATCGGCGAAGACGTACAGCTCGCCACCGCGTGCGCGCACTTCCATCATGTTGCTCTTGAGCTTTTCGAGCAGCGCGTCGTTGGGCGCGACGGTCACCACCGGCATCGCCTCGGTGACGAGGGCGAGCGGGCCGTGCTTGAGTTCTCCCGCCGGATAGGCTTCGGCGTGGATGTAGCTGATTTCCTTGAGCTTGAGCGCGCCTTCGAGCGCGATCGGGTAGTGCAGCCCGCGCCCGAGGAACAGGGCGTTTTCCTTGCGTGCGAAGCGTTCGGCCCAGGCGATGACCTGGGGCTCGAGGGCGAGCACGCTCTGCACCGCCGCGGGGAGATGGCGCAGGTTGCGGACGGCATCCATCTCGGCGTCGGGTGACAGGCGACCCTTTGCCTGGGCCAGGGCGTTGGCGAGCAGATACAAGCCCACCAGTTGGGTCGTGAACGCCTTGGTGGACGCGACGCCGATCTCGGTGCCGGCGCGCGTGGAAAAGACCATCGCGGTTTCGCGCACCATCGCGCTCGTCGCCACGTTGCATACCGCCAGCGTGCGCTTCATCCCCAGCGCCTGGGCATGCCGCAGGGCGGCCAGCGTGTCCGCGGTTTCGCCCGATTGGGAGATGACCACGACCAGCGCGTCGGGGTCGGGTACGGATTGGCGGTAGCGGTACTCGCTGGCGATCTCGACCGTCGTCGGGATGCCGGCGATCGCCTCGATCCAGTACCGTGCCACGCAGCCGGCGTAATAGCTCGTGCCGCAGGCGAGGATCAGGACGCGGTCGACGCGCGGCATGATCGATTCGGCGAGATCGCCGAATCGCGCCGGCAGGATGGCGTGGATCTCGTTGAGCGTGTCGGCGATCGCCTGGGGCTGCTCGAAGATCTCCTTCTGCATGTAGTGCCGGTAGGGGCCGAGCTCGACCGCGCTTGCGACCGCGCCCAGCTTGTGTTCGATCCGGTGCGCCGGGTTGCCGTCGGCATCGAAGACGGCGGCGCGGTCGGCGCGCAGGTCGACGAGGTCGCCGTCCTGCAGGTAGACGAAGCGGTCGGTGGCCCCGGCCAGGGCCAGGGCGTCGGAGGCAAGGAAGTGTTCGCTTTGCCCGAGCCCCAGGACGAGGGGGCTGCCGGCGCGCGCGCCGACGATCCGGCCCGGCTCCTGCGCATGCAGCACGGCGATCGCGTAGGCGCCGTGCAGCCGCGTCACCGCCTTGCGCACGGCTTCGAGCAGGTCGCCGGTGTAGAGGGAATCGATGAGGTGGGCGACGACCTCGGTGTCGGTCTCGCTGGCAAATTCGTAGCCGGCGGCGCAGAGTTCGCTGCGCAAGGCCTCATAGTTCTCGATGATGCCGTTATGGACCAGCGCCACCCGGGACGCCGGCGGCGCCGCGCGCCCGCCGGCGGCGCCCGTCCGGGGGCCGCAGGAGACGTGCGGGTGGGCGTTGTCCGTGGTGGGCGCGCCGTGGGTGGCCCAGCGGGTGTGGGCGATGCCGGTCTGTGCGGTGCGGGCGGCGGTCTGGGCGTCGAGTTCGGCGACCCGCGCGACGCTGCGGACGCGCTCGACCCCGGCGGGAGTCTGCACCGCCAGGCCGCAGGAGTCGTAGCCCCGGTATTCGAGCCGGCGTAGTCCTTCGACCAACAAGCGCACGATGTCGCGCTGCGCGACGGCGCCAACGATGCCGCACATGGATTCGATCCCTTTCTGGGTTGCGGGAACGCGGCGGGCATGGGGTCCGCACGGGTTCGGAGCGATATCGGGCGCGGGGGAGTCCGCGGGTTGCATGCCCGCGCGCCTCCGGCACCCAACCCCCAATGATAGGGCCTTCAAAGAAACCGGAATATCGGAATTACGATTGCTGCTCGCCGCATTCCGGAAAAACGACCTCCACCGGAAAGGGGGGTCGTACAATCCGCACTCGGCCGCGGCGGTTCGCGGCGTCGTCCGCAAGGCCTTGCGCACCGGTTGCCGCTTTCGGCGCCGCGCTCCCGGTTCACGGACCGGTCCACTCCATCTGAACGTCATGAAAGCTCATCAGGAACCTACGGGAAGCCACGCCGCGGCCGGAGCGGCACACGAGATCGAGACCGACGCCCTCATCATCGGCGCCGGCCCGGTCGGATTGTTCCAGGTATTCGAACTGGGGCTGCTGGAAATCAAGGCGCACGTCATCGATTCGCTGGCCCACGTCGGCGGACAGTGCGTCGAACTCTACCCCGACAAGCCGATCTACGACATTCCCGCCGTGCCGGTCTGCACCGGTCGCGAACTGACGGATTCGCTGCTCAAGCAGATCGAGCCGTTCGGGGCCCAGTTCCACCTCGGTCGCACCGTCACCAAGGTCGAGCGCCGGGAGGACGGCCGGTTTGTGGTGGAAACCTCGCGCAACGACCGGTTCCTGGCCCGTACGGTGTTCATCGCGGCGGGGGTCGGCGCGTTCGAGTCGCGCCCGCTGCGCCTGCCGAATATCGAGCAGTTCGTCGACAAGCAGCTGTTCTACCGGGTCCGGAATCCGGCTGATTTCGCCGGCAAGGACATCGTGATCGCCGGCGGCGGCGACTCGGCGCTGGATTGGGCCTTGAACTTCGTGCAGGAAGGCCCGAATCAGGCCGGCAGCGTGATCCTGGTGCACCGACGGGACGGGTTCCGCGCTGCGCCCGCGAGCGTGGCGAAGATGCACGAGCTGTGCGAGCAGATGCAGATGCAGTTCCTGGTCGGCCAGATCACCGATTACGAGGTGAAGGGCGACCGCATGTCGGCAATCAAGGTGACGGGCGGCGACGGTGTGACCCGCGTCGTGCCGATGGATGCGCTGCTGGTGTTCTACGGTTTGTCGCCGCGGCTCGGGCCGATCGCCAACTGGGGCCTCGACATCGAGCGCAAGCAGCTCGTCGTCGACACCGAGAAGTTCGAGACCAACGTCCACGGGATCTTTGCGGTGGGGGACATCAACATCTACCCGGGCAAGAAGAAGCTCATCCTGTCGGGCTTCCACGAAGCGGCGCTCGCGGCGTTCGCGGCGGCGCGCTACGTGTTCCCCGAGAAGCACATTCACCTGCAGTACACCACGACCTCGCCCAAGCTGCACAAGGTGCTGGGCGTCGAGACGCCGGTCTTCGACTGACGGGCGCGGCGGTCCCGCGCCGTGGCACCCTCTCCCGCTTGCGGGAGAGGGTGCGCAACAGCCCGACAGCGACACGCCGCGGCGCTCCCGGCCTGACCCGCGCGCCGGCCCTTCCTCGGAACGGATCCTCCGCAGGTTCCGACCAAGGTTCGCAGTCCGCTCCGGTACACTTGCCCCATGTTTCCGCTCCCCCCCGGTACGCAACTGCTGTTGTGGATGAACGTGGGCACGTTCCTCCTCGACTATCTGCTCGGCGGGACCCTGAGCACCAGTCTCGCGCTGTGGCCGATCGGTTCCCGCGCGTTCGGCGCACCCGGCTTCATGCCCTGGCAGCTCGTCACGTACAGCTTCTTCCATGCCGGGTTCATGCACATCTTCCTCAACATGCTCGGCCTCGTCATGTTCGGGGGCGATGTCGAGCGGGTCTGGGGGCGCAACCGGTTCCTGACGTATTACTTCGTCTGCGTGATTTCGGCGGGGCTGACGCAACTGCTCTTCACGTGGTTCACCGGGTCGCTGGAGCCCACGATCGGCGCGTCCGGCGGCGTGTTCGGCATCCTGCTCGCGTTCGGGTTGTTGTTCCCCCGGCGCATCGTGATGCTGATCTTCCCGCCCATTCCGATGCCGGCCTGGCTGTTCGTGACGATCTTCGGCGTGATCGAACTGTTCCAGGGCGTCGCGGGCACGCAGGCCGGGGTCGCCCACTTCGCCCACCTGGGCGGAATGCTGGGGGGCTGGCTGCTGATGAAATTCGGCGGCGGCGGGCGCGGCCGCGCCCGTCGCTACTGACGCCCCCGATCCAGCGTCGTCACCCCCGTCCCCGGTAGTTTCCG
>JAKCCX010000117.1 GCA_021838715.1 Pseudomonadota bacterium
TGATCTACCGTCGTTTCGGGATTGCGCCTCCAGCCTTACCCAGTCGCAGTCAAACCGAACCGCTTGCTTGCTCATCAGCAAGCAGAAGAAATCTCTTGCCTGCAGCTTGAAATGGCGAACATGAGAGAGTGGTTCGGCCGTGAGATCCTGTCTTATGCGCGGGGTGCGGCCGATCTGCCCCGCCTGCAGGGCGCCGTACCATTGCTAAGGCGATGTCCGCGTCGTAGCTGTCGCCAACGCTATCGACGTACGGTCGGATGTCGACCTCCACAGGTGTTGGATGTATTTGATTGCGCCGGCCGCGCCGTCTTAGTCTCCCGCGAGACAACCAGGCTAATTCGACCGCCTGCACTACCGGTTCTAAACGGCTCAGCCGCGGCGGCGGGCGCCGCTCAGCAGCCGCTCGGCCAGCACCGCGACTATGATGACGGACCCGATCGCCGTGCCCTGCCAGTAGGGCGACACGTTGAGCAGGTTCAGCCCGTTGCGGATGAACAGCATGACGAACACACCGAACAGGGTGCCGATGATCGAGCCGCGGCCGCCGAACAGGCTGGCGCCGCCGATTACCACCGCCGCGATCGCGTCGAGTTCCAGGCCCTGTCCGCCGATCGGGTCGATCGACAGGATCCGCGACGCCATGAAGATCGCCGCAACCCCGCTCATCAGGCCCGAGATCACATAGGCCAGAACGCTCCACGTCCCAATCCGCAGGCCCGCGACCCGCGCCGCCTCGGCGTTCGAACCGAGCGCATACAGCGTCCGCCCGCCCTTGGTATGGTTCAGGAACCACCAGCAGAGCGCGTAGCACGCGATCAGCACAAGGAAATCCACCGGAATGTCGAACAACGAGTCCGCCGAAAGCGCGCCAAGGCCGGCCGGCAGTCCGCTGATCGAGTTCGCCCCGCTCAGCACATAGGCAAGGCTGCGCCCGACAGACATCATTCCGAGCGTGACGACGAAGGCAGCCACCCGCCCGTAGGTGATGATCAGGCCGTTGACCAGCCCGGCCGCGGCGCCCGCCGCAAGGCAGAACAGGAACGCCGCCGGCATCGGGACATGGTGCAGCGAGAGGCCGAGCACGATCCCCGTCACCCCAACCAGGGAGCCCACCGACAGATCGATGCCGCCGATCAGGATCACCAGCGTCTGCCCGAGCGCGAGCAGCCCGACCACGACCGACTGGCTCAGCAGGTTCAGCATGTTGTTGAGCGTGAGGAAATACGGCGAGATCAGCGACAGCACGGCCATCACCACGACGACGACGAGCGACATGCGCAACTCGATCTGGGTCGCAAGCAGGGTGAGCAGCGTGCGGCGCGGCGCGGCGCTGGTCTGCCCGGTGAGGGAAGTGGCGGGTCCGTTCATGGGGTCATGCCTCGATCCTGGTCTCGTTTGGAGCATCCCGCCGCTCGTCGAGCGCTGCGAGAATGTGTTGGGTCACCGCGGCAGCGTCGAAATCCGCCGGCGCCTGCCCGAAGGTCATCCCGACAATCCCGATGCTGTGGCCGCGCTTGCCGGAAATCGGCACCAGCAGGGTCGGGCGCGCGCCATCCGCTGCCCGGTGCAGCGCGCCGGCAGGCGCTCCCACCGCATGGGCGATCGCCGTCGCCGCGATTTCGGGAAAGCCGCCGGTGACGAAGCCGGGATCGGCCGATGGATCGTCGCCCACCCTGTCGAAGCAGAACAGCCGGCCGCCCTCGGCGGCCATCCAGTAGGCCGTGCCGCCATAACGCGCCACCAGTTCCCCGAGTACGGTGTGGGTCTTTTCCGCCGAGCTGCGAGGTGCGGCGAACATGCCGAGCTTTTCGATATCAATCAGTTCCGCGGGTAGTTCCGCAACGCTGGCGCCATCGCTGAGCACGGCGATGCGGTCCGACACGCCGATCACTTCCTCGAAATCCGACGATACCACGACGCAGGCAACGCCCTCATCGGCGATCCGGCGCAGCATCGCATAGATGCTGCTGCGGGTGCCGATATCGACGCCGCGCGTCGGCTCGTCGAGCAGCAGCAGCCGCGGCGCGAGCACGAGGCCGCGCGCCAGGATCACCTTCTGCTGCATGCCGCCGCTGAAATTGAGCATGTTTGCATCGAGCAGGCGTCGTTCCGGCAGTTCCAGCCGTTCGAGCAGCGCACGCACCGCGGCGCCGCGCATGCCATAGCCGAGCGTCACGGCGGAGCGTGCGCCGAGATGCGCGAGCAGCAGGTTCTCGCGTACCGAGAAATCCGGCACGATCGCCTGGCCCCGCCGGTCTTCTGGTATGAGGCCGATGCCCGCCCTTACCGCATCCCGCGGCGAGCGGGCCCGGAACGGTTTGCCGTCGAGCTCGATCGTGCCGGAGACCGGCTGGCGCAGGCCGAAAATCGTCTCGATCGTCTCCGAGCGTCCGGCGCCGACCAGCCCGGCGAGACCAAGCACCTCGCCGGCGCGAACCTCGAAGGAGACGTCGCGCACCATCGGCGGGCAGCTCAGATGGCTGACCCGAAGGATCACCGCGCCATCCGTGCGCCGCCGGCTTCGGCCGCCGCGGTCGTAGATGTCCTGCAACTCGCGCCCCACCATCAGGCGCACCAGCTCGCCCTGCTGCAAGGTTTCGGTGGCAAGGCCGCTGGCGACGATCCGCCCCTCGCGCAGCACCGTCACCCGGTCGGTGACGGCGAAAATCTCCTCCAGCCGGTGCGATACGAAAATCAGCCCGTGCCCCCGTGTGGCGAGGCTGCGCATCAGCCCGAACAGCTGCTCCGCCTCGTGTGGTGAGAGTGCCGCGGTCGGTTCGTCGAAAATGATGATCCGGCTGTCCAGCGCCAGCGCCTTGAGAATTTCGACCAGCTGGCGCTGGCCGATGCTCAGCTCGCTCACCGGCATGTCGGGCCGCAGCACCTCGCTCTGGCCGATCTCGCCGATCAGCGCCTGCGCCTGCCGCCGCAGGGCGCGCCAGTCGAGCCGGCCGGGCATCGCGATCCGCGGCAGCATGATGTTTTCGAGCACCGAAAGATCCGGTGCGAGCGAGGTTTCCTGCGTCACCATGGTGATGCCGGCGCGGATGGCGTCGCGTGCGCCGGTATGGCGCAGCCGTGTCCCGTTCAGCAGGATCTCTCCGGAATCGGGCCTGATATGGCCCGAGATGATCCGCGAGAGGGTCGACTTGCCGGCGCCATTGGCGCCGACAAGAGCGTGGATTTCTCCCGCGCGGAGATCGAACGCGGCACCGGAAAGCGCCTGGGTAACCCCGAAACGCTTCCAGATGTCGCGCAGTTCGAGCAGGGCCACGGCGATCCGCTCAGCTCAGGCCGAAAGTCGTCTTGCGGACGATCGGTGCTTCCTTGGCGACATTCGACTTGTCCACCACGATGATCGGGATCTCGATCCGCTTCGGGGGGGTCTGGCCGGCGAAATGCTGGAACAGAGCCTTCGCCGCTTCGGTGCCGAACAGGTAGGGCTGCTGCATGCCGGATCCGACGATGGTGCCATCCTCGATCATCTTGATGAACTCAGGGATGCCATCGAACGCCGCGACCTTCATCGTCTTCTGCCGGTGGGCGGCGCGGATTGCGCGCAGGGCGCCGATGGTCGGCTCGTCGGTCTCGACGAAGAGCCCGTCCATCTCGGGATGCGCGGTCAGCATGTCCTGCACGAACTTGAAGGTTTCATCGGCGGTGTAGGTCTGCATCTGCGAGAGCGCGACGCGCTTGATCCCGGCCTCGTCCA
Source organism: Pseudomonadota bacterium (assembly GCA_021838715.1). Lineage (GTDB taxonomy): Bacteria > Pseudomonadota > Gammaproteobacteria > Burkholderiales > Burkholderiaceae_F > GJ-E10. The sequence goes on from JAKCCX010000117.1 coordinate 3,713, forward strand.
TCGCCTGCATGAAGCCGGCGGTACGGTCCTTGCCGTTCTGCCGGGCGAGCGAGATCGTCACCAGGCCGACCGTGTTCTGCTTGCGGCCGGTTGCCTTGAGTTCAGTTGCCAGCACCTTGCCGATGCCGTAGGCGCCCTTGCGGTTGTCGGAGATGACGAAGGAGAGATACTCGCCGCCCGAGGTGCCGATATCGGCGATGACGACGGGTATGCGCGCGCGGGCGGCGGCGGCCAGGACGGAGGGCGCGGTCGAGGTGTCGGTCGGCGAGAGGATGATGCCATCCACATTCTTCGCGATCGCGTCCTGCGCGTTGGTCAGCTGGGTCTGCGCAGAGTTATGGCTGTCATAGGTGACCGAGCTCGCGCCGTGCTTCTTCGCTTCGGCGGCGATACCGTTCGAAAGGGTGCGCCAGTAGGGCAGGTCGAGCCCCGGGGTGATGTAGGCGAGGCGCTTGCCCTTGGCGAAGGCAAGGCCCGGCGCCATCGCCGCGGCGA